>NZ_JACVVH010000100.1:0-1645 GCF_016647865.1 Pseudomonas sp. S60
CCTGGTCGTGACCCTGAGCAACAACGCCCAGGTCACCATCAAGGCTGGCCAAACCAGCGTGTCGTATGAGCACGCGGCGCAGGGCGACGACGTCTACAAGGACTCGGGCGACATAAGTCTCGGCATCAAGTCTGCAGTGGACATCGACGGTCGCACCTTCGAAAACCTGCAGTTGGGCGGCGATGCGTCGGTAAAAGTCACCGACACCATCGACGAAGTGGTCGCAAAACTCACCGCCAGCGACTCGGTCAGCGAAGGCGGCCAGATCACCTACACCGTGACGCTGACCAACAAAGATGGTCTGCCGATCAACAATCACGGCGCCCTGACCTTCACCCTGGACGATGGCAAAACCACCATCACCATCCCGGCGAATGGCACCACCGGCTCGGTCACTGTGACTGCCCCGGACAACGTCTATGTCGGTGCGAACGATCCGGTCGTGAAGTCGATTGCTTCGGTAGCGGGCGCTGACGTTGGCAAGTTCGAACAACTGACCCTGGATAAAACCCCGGTCAGCACCACTGTCACCGATGAGCCAGGCTCGGGTACTCCAGGCACGGGCAACCAAGGCGATCTGGTGCAGGTGACTATCACCGCCGACCAAACTTCGGTCGCCGAGAACGTCAAACCGACGTTCACCGTCCACGTGAACACTGCGTTGGCACATGACTTGGTTGTGACCCTGAGCAACAACGCTCAAGTCACCATCAAGGCTGGCGACACCAGTGTTCAGTACACCCATGACGCACAAGGCGACGACGTTTATAAAGACTCGGGCGACATCAGCCTGGGTATCAAGTCGGCTGTGGATATCGACGGCCGTACCTTCGAGAACTTGCAGCTCGGTGGCGATGCGTCGGTAAAAGTCACTGACACCATCGACGAAGTGGTTGCGAAACTCACCGCCAGCGACTCGGTCAGCGAAGGCGGACAGATCACCTACACCGTAACCCTCACCAACAAAGATGGCTTGCCGATCAACAGCCATGCCGAACTGTATTTCCATCTTAAAGACGGCACTACAGTCGTGGTTCCGGCAAACAGCACCGTGGGTTCGGCAACCGCGACAGCGCCGGATAACGTGTATGTCGGCGCTAACCCGCCAGTGCAGAACGCCATCGAATCGGTAAGCGGTGCGGATGTCTGGAAGTTTGAACAACTGACGCTCGACAAGACGCCGGTCAGCACCACCGTCACTGACGAACCAGGCTCGGGCACTCCAGGCACCGGTAACCAGGGCGATCTGGTGCAGGTGACCATTACCGCTGACCAGACTTCGGTCGCGGAAAACGTCAAACCAACCTTCACCGTCCATGTGAACACTGCACTGGCTCATGACCTGGTCGTGACCCTGAGCAACAATGCTCAGGTCACCATCAAGGCCGGCCAAACCAGTGCTTCGTATGAGCATGCGGCGCAGGGCGATGACGTTTACAAAGACTCCGGCGAAATCAGCCTGGGCATTAAGTCTGCAGTGGACATCGACGGTCGCACCTTCGAAAACCTGCAACTGGGTGGCGATGCGTCGGTAAAAGTTACCGATACCATCGACGAAGTAGTCGCCAAGTTGACCGCGACCTCTTCGGTCACCGAAGGCGGCGACATCACCTACACCGTGACGCTGACCAACAAAGATGGTCTG
>NZ_JACVVH010000101.1:0-1284 GCF_016647865.1 Pseudomonas sp. S60
CTTCTCAACTCACCTTCACAGGCTTACAGAACGCTCCTCTACCGCATCACCCTAAGGTGATACCCGTAGCTTCGGTGCATGGTTTGAGCCCCGTTACATCTTCCGCGCAGGCCGACTCGACTAGTGAGCTATTACGCTTTCTTTAAAGGGTGGCTGCTTCTAAGCCAACCTCCTAGCTGTCTAAGCCTTCCCACATCGTTTCCCACTTAACCATGACTTTGGGACCTTAGCTGACGGTCTGGGTTGTTTCCCTTTTCACGACGGACGTTAGCACCCGCCGTGTGTCTCCCATGCTCGGCACTTGTAGGTATTCGGAGTTTGCATCGGTTTGGTAAGTCGGGATGACCCCCTAGCCGAAACAGTGCTCTACCCCCTACAGTGATACATGAGGCGCTACCTAAATAGCTTTCGAGGAGAACCAGCTATCTCCGAGCTTGATTAGCCTTTCACTCCGATCCACAGGTCATCCGCTAACTTTTCAACGGTAGTCGGTTCGGTCCTCCAGTCAGTGTTACCTAACCTTCAACCTGCCCATGGATAGATCGCCCGGTTTCGGGTCTATACCCAGCGACTAAACGCCCTATTAAGACTCGCTTTCGCTACGCCTCCCCTATTCGGTTAAGCTCGCCACTGAATATAAGTCGCTGACCCATTATACAAAAGGTACGCAGTCACCTAACAAAGTAGGCTCCCACTGCTTGTACGCATACGGTTTCAGGTTCTATTTCACTCCCCTCTCCGGGGTTCTTTTCGCCTTTCCCTCACGGTACTGGTTCACTATCGGTCAGTCAGTAGTATTTAGCCTTGGAGGATGGTCCCCCCATATTCAGACAAAGTTTCTCGTGCTCCGTCCTACTCGATTTCATTGACAAGAGATTTTCGTGTACGGGGCTATCACCCACTATGGCCGCACTTTCCAGAGCGTTCCACTAATCTCAAACCAACTTAAGGGCTGGTCCCCGTTCGCTCGCCACTACTAAGGGAATCTCGGTTGATTTCTTTTCCTCAGGGTACTTAGATGTTTCAGTTCCCCTGGTTCGCCTCTTGCACCTATGTATTCAGTACAAGATAACCAGCTTGTGCTGGCTGGGTTCCCCCATTCAGAGATCTCTGGATCACAGTCTGTTTGCCGACTCCCCAAAGCTTTTCGCAGGCTACCACGTCTTTCATCGCCTCTGACTGCCAAGGCATCCACCGTATGCGCTTCTTCACTTGACCATATAACCCCAAGCAATCTGGTTATACTGTGAAGACGACATTCGCCGAAAATTCGCATGTTGCGCT
>NZ_JACVVH010000102.1:0-1216 GCF_016647865.1 Pseudomonas sp. S60
CGCATTCTACGCTTTCCTCATTTGCTGTCAAGCGTTTATTTTGAAGTTTTTCAAAGGCTTCCAGAGAAGCTATCAAACTTAACAACACCTGACTCGCCTCGAAGCGTTGATCGCTGCGAGGTGGCGAATAATACGCGGTTTAAATTGGGAGTCAACACCTTGATCTGAAAAAACTTTTGCAGTGCCCGGGCACTTGCGCGGCAACTAAATGAGGGCCCGGTGGATCTGTAGAGAAACCCACCATGGAGCGTAGCGGCGATGAGCGACGCGCACAGCGAGAAAACCCCGGGCTTGTCTGCGGATGAACAGCAGGAAGTCAGCGTAAACCAGCCGCCCAGGGCGGCGGTGCTACACGAAACCATACGCCTTCAGGGCGACCAGGAACTGGAACGGACCCTGGCTGCGTTGTGGTGGTCTGCCCTCGCGGCCGGGTTGTCCATGGGCTTGTCGCTGATGGCCATGGGGCTGCTGTACTCCCGCCTACCCGATGGCGAAAGCGCCCAGGTCATTGCAAGCATCGGTTATAGCGCCGGGTTCCTGGCCGTCATCCTGGCGCGGCAGCAGTTGTTCACCGAAAACACCCTCACCGCTGTACTGCCGGTAATGACCACGCCCACCCTGGCGAACTTCGGCCGCCTGCTGCGCCTGTGGGGGGTGGTACTGGTGGGCAACCTCGCCGGCACGCTGCTGGTGGCCTGGGTAATGCTGGAGCTGCCGATCTTCGACACCAAGACCGACCTTGCCTTCCTGGAGGTGGGGCACAAGGTGATGGAGAACGACATCGGCCAGATGTTCGCCAAGGGCATTGTGTCGGGCTGGATGATCGCCACCATGGTATGGATGATCCCGTCCATGGAAAATGCCAAGATCTGGATCATCCTGCTTATTACCTACCTGATGGCACTCGGCGACTTCACCCACATCGTGGTGGGTTCGGTGGAGGTGTCCTACCTGGTGTGGGCCGGCGAAGAAACCTGGAGCAGCTTCTGGCTCCATTTTGCATTGCCTACCTTGGCAGGCAATATCATAGGTGGCAGTTTCATTTTCGCCCTCATCAGCCACGCGCAAGTACGCAGCGACAGCGGCAAGCCGCCGTCGAAACTGCTCGAGGACGAAAAAGCGTCAGAACAGGGCCGCGCCACTCACTAGCGCTGACCACCGCCCACCTGGCCCTGCCCCACATCAGGACCAGGCGGCCCCCCCTCCTCCCGAATCC
>NZ_JACVVH010000103.1:0-1085 GCF_016647865.1 Pseudomonas sp. S60
TGGACTGCCCCACAAAAGTTGGACAGTTTCAGCTAGCAGCCTTGAGGCCATGAGTCCTGTATCCCACAGGGCTCATGCCATTTAGCTTCAGCTTTATGCGGTCATGGTTGTAGTAGTTTATGTACTCATCCAGCCCAGCTTTCATTTCCGCGACGCTGCCAAAGCGCCTCAGGTGGAAAAACTCGGACTTGAGCGTACCAAAAAAGCTCTCCATCGCAGCATTGTCCAGGCAATTTCCCTTGCGCGACATGCTCTGCTTCAACCCCCGTTCAATCAGCTTGTGCCGGTACCGCGCATGCTGGTAATGCCAGCCTTGATCCGAATGCAGCACCAGTTTGGGGCTGCCTCCCAAGCGCTCGAAGGCCTTGTCCAACATGTTTGTAACCAGCTCGAGTTTCGGCCTGTCCGCTACCTCGTAGGCCACAATTTCACCGTTGTACAAGTCCATCACGGGCGACAGGTAGACCTTCTGCTCGGCCACTTTGAACTCGGTCACATCTGTTACCCATTTTTGATTTGGACGCTGTGCGATGAAGTTTCGCTCTAGCAGGTTAGGGGCGATTTTGCCTACGGTGCCTTTGTACGAGCGGTACTTCTTCGGGCGTACCAGCGAGCGCAGATTAAGTTTGGTCATCAGCTTTTCTACCAGCCCCTTACTGACCGAGGTCCCTGCCTGGCGGATTACACTCGCCACGCGCCGATAGCCGTAAAGCCCCTTTTCCTTGTCATAGGTATTTTGGATCTGTTGCTTCAGAGCCGCATGCTTATCAGGCTTGGCCTGCGCCTGGCGCTGGTAGTAGAACGTGCTGCGTGGCAAGTCAGCCAATTCCAGAAGCGCATTTACCGGAAAGCAATGTCTGAGCGCTGACACTAACGAGGCTTTTTGCGCTGCCTTCGCTCCTGCTGTTCCAACTCCTCGAGCTTTTTTAGATAAGCATTCTCCATGCGCATCCACTCAAGCTCGCTCAACAATTGCTCCCGGCTTTTGCCGGTGTCATCGCAGGTTGTAGGTTTGACGGGATAAGGTCTTTTGGTCATGGGCGCAGGCCTTCTCTTTGCTACGGGCTGGGCAGGATTAGCACTGT
>NZ_JACVVH010000105.1:0-882 GCF_016647865.1 Pseudomonas sp. S60
ACTTGCACGGAACGCTGTGACGTAAATCCGACAGGCATAAGCAGGAAGGTCGCGCGAATTACCCTGGGAGATCTGCACGTTTGCCATTGTGCTACCGAGCGTCGAGAGGCGACGGGATGAACGTGCAGAAGTCAGCCGAAGCCGTAGTAAGTGGCGATTAACCGCGCCACCAAGGGCCGAACAGGTTATGCCGCCAGTAGGCGCCATTGTCTCGTTGGTAGCCGTAATGCAGAAATTTCCCACAGCGGAAACTGTCACCCCGAGTCCCGGCCAGAAGCCGAGGATGATGCCTGACAGAGCCAAGGTATCGACGACGTCAGTGACGTGGACGAACGCGGAGCCGGACACGCTGATGGAGCGGGTGCTTGCACCGGCCAACGTCAGGCGTGCGTATCAGCGGGTGGTCAGCAACAAGGGGGCTCCGGGTGCCGATGGCATGACGGTCGCTGACTTGGCAGGCTACCTGAAACAGTATTGGCCAACCCTCAAGGCAAGATTGCTGGCCGGTGAATACCATCCCCAGGCAGTGCGTGCGGTTGAAATTCCCAAGCCGCAGGGTGGTACACGGCAACTGGGAATCCCCAGCGTCATGGATCGCCTGATCCAGCAAGCACTGCTGCAACAGCTCACCCCTCTCTTTGATCCCCTGTTTTCGGACTTCAGCTACGGTTTTCGTCCGGGTAGAAGCGCTCACCAGGCCGTCGAGATGGCCCGTGCCCATGTGGCAGCAGGCCATCGCTGGTGCGTGGAGCTTGATCTTGAAAAGTTCTTTGATCGGGTCAACCACGACATCCTGATGTCCTGTGTGCAGCGCCGTGTCGAAGACAAGCGGGTGCTCAGGCTCATTCGCCGCTATCTGGAGGCTGGGGTCATGACGGGCGG
>NZ_JACVVH010000106.1:0-880 GCF_016647865.1 Pseudomonas sp. S60
CAACGAAGCCACCGCGCCGCTCTTCACGCTGACCTTGAACCGTGCGCTGGACAAAGACCTCACTGTTACCCTGAGCAACAACGCCACGGTTGTGTTCAAGGCAGGTGAAACCAGCAAGTCCTACACCGCACCGGCACAAGGCGATGACGTCTTCAAAGACGAAGGCAAAATCGAAGTAGGCATCACCAAGGCCGAAGTCCCGAACGCCACGTTCGAGAACCTGGTCATCGGCGGCCCAGCTTCGGTGAACGTCACCGACACCATCAGCAAGGTCACCGCTGTGCTGTCTGTGGATAACAACACCGTGGTTGAAGGTGGCAAGATCACCTATACCGTCACCTTGGTGAGCGAAGACAGCAGCCTGCCAGTCACTGGCCACGGCGGTGTGACCGTGACCCTCACCGGTGGCACCCAGGTGTTCATCGCTGCTGGCTCTGCCAGCGGCACTGTGAGCATCAACGCACCCGATGACGTGTATGTCGGTGGCCAGCCTGCGATCGTGAAGGCGATTACCGACCTGGCAGTTGCCGGCGACAAGCAGTTCGAGAACCTGGTGGCCAATAAAGCAACTGTGACCACCACCGTGACAGACGAACCGGCCGGCCAGGGCGACCTGGTGCAGGTCAATATCGTGGCCGACCAGGCGTCGGTGAACGAGGCTACTTCACCGACCTTCACGCTGACCCTGAACCGCGCGCTGGACAAGGATCTGACCGTCACGCTGAGCAACAACGCCACCGTTGTGTTCAAGGCGGGCGAGACGACCAAGTCCTATGCCGCACCTGCACAAGGCGATGACGTCTTCAAAGACGAAGGCAAAATCGAAGTAGGCATCACCAAGGCCGAAGTCCCGAACGCCACGTTCGAGAACCTGGTCATC
>NZ_JACVVH010000107.1:0-817 GCF_016647865.1 Pseudomonas sp. S60
CCCCCGGTGTCAGGGTAGTTGTCGTGTCCCCCGCTTTTTGAAAAGCATTCCGGGGGCGGCAAGAGTATGGTCATGCCTTTCTATTCCGAAGAACGTAAAGCCGCACTGCTGAAAATGATGCTCCCACCACTGAGTCTATCGGCGAAGGAGGTGGCTCGGCGCGAAGGCTGCAGTGACATGGCTCTCCATCATTGGCGCAAGCAGGCTGCGGCCAGAGGAACGCAATTGTCCGATACCAAGCAACCCGCTGAGAGTTGGTCAGCCGAAGCCAAGATGGCGGTCATCATGGAAACTGCAGCGCTATCGGAGCTGGAAATCGGCGAATATTGCCGGCGCAAAGGCATTTTTCCAGAGCAGATAACCGACTGGCGTAATGCATTTATCGCCAGCAGCACGAAGCAGTCGACCGCTAAAAATGTGAGTGCGGGTCAGTCTCGAGACGACAGAAATCGTATCCGTGAGCTGGAGCGGGAACTGCGTCGCAAGGATGCGGCGTTGGCTGAAGCCGCGGCCTTGCTGGTGCTGCGAAAAAAGCTCAATGCCTACTGGGGCAGCGACGACGAGGGCAACTGACCTCGTTGCCAGAACGGCATTTAATCGTTGGTTGGCTTAATGAGGCTATTGCGGCGGGTGCCCGCAGGGCACCCGCTTGTCTGGAGGTCGGCATTTCGCTACGAACGCTACAACGCTGGAGCTTACCTGATGAGATGCGTGCTGATGGCCGTACCACAACCGTGAGGCCTGCGCCCAGCAACGCGCTCAGTGAGTTTGAGCGCCAAGCTATCGTAGCGCTGTGCAACAGCAAGGCATACGCACA
>NZ_JACVVH010000108.1:0-651 GCF_016647865.1 Pseudomonas sp. S60
GCACCCTCTGTATTACCGCGGCTGCTGGCACAGAGTTAGCCGGTGCTTATTCTGTCGGTAACGTCAAAATTGCAGAGTATTAATCTACAACCCTTCCTCCCAACTTAAAGTGCTTTACAATCCGAAGACCTTCTTCACACACGCGGCATGGCTGGATCAGGCTTTCGCCCATTGTCCAATATTCCCCACTGCTGCCTCCCGTAGGAGTCTGGACCGTGTCTCAGTTCCAGTGTGACTGATCATCCTCTCAGACCAGTTACGGATCGTCGCCTTGGTGAGCCATTACCTCACCAACAAGCTAATCCGACCTAGGCTCATCTGATAGCGCAAGGCCCGAAGGTCCCCTGCTTTCTCCCGTAGGACGTATGCGGTATTAGCGTTCCTTTCGAAACGTTGTCCCCCACTACCAGGCAGATTCCTAGGCATTACTCACCCGTCCGCCGCTGAATCAAGGAGCAAGCTCCCGTCATCCGCTCGACTTGCATGTGTTAGGCCTGCCGCCAGCGTTCAATCTGAGCCATGATCAAACTCTTCAGTTCAATACTGCTTGGGTTTTTAAGAAACCCTAAACTTGGCTCAGCAATCTCAAATGACTATGTGATTTCTCGCATGGCCACTTGTGATGCTGATAATCTTTGTGACTATCAGTCC
>NZ_JACVVH010000109.1:0-612 GCF_016647865.1 Pseudomonas sp. S60
GGCATCAAGTCTGCAGTGGACATCGACGGTCGCACCTTCGAAAACCTGCAGATGGGCGGCGATGTATCGGTAAAAGTCACCGACACCATCGACGAAGTGGTGGCAAAACTCACCGCCAGCGACTCGGTCAGCGAAGGCGGCCAGATCACCTATACCGTGACGCTGACCAACAAAGACGGCTTGCCGATCAACAACCACGCCGAGCTGTACTTCCACTTGAAAGATGGCACCACCGTCGTGGTACCCGCCAACGGCACTGTGGGTTCAGCAACCGCGACTGCACCGGATAACGTCTATATCGGCGCCAACCCACCTGTCCAGAACGCAATCGTGTCGGTCAGTGGTGCCGATGCCTGGAAGTTCGAACAACTGACGTTGGACAAAACGCCAGTCAGCACTGCCGTGACCGACGAGCCAGGCTCGGGCACTCCAGGCTCGGGCAACCAAGGCGACCTGGTTCAGGTGAACATCGTTGCCGACCAGGCGTCGGTGAACGAGGCCACGGCGCCGACCTTCACCCTGACCCTGAACCGTGCACTGGACAAGGACCTCACCGTCACCCTGAGCAACAACGCCACCGTTGTGTTCAAGGCGGGCGAGACGACCAAGTCC
>NZ_JACVVH010000010.1:0-120220 GCF_016647865.1 Pseudomonas sp. S60
ACAAACGTAGGAGCGAGCGCAGCTCGCGATGCGCCGCGCGGGCGGCGCTCGCCCTCACAAGCGCCACACCTCTTCCGCCAACCACATACCAGCCCCACCCCAAAGCCATCCCCGGCAAAACCCAGGATCAGGTCTATGCTTGAGACAACACAACCTGCCCCCTCAACCGACAAACCATTGACCTGGCGCGCTACCCGCCCGGTCAAAAACTGCTAGAACACGCGCTTTTCGCATTTGCAAGTAGAGGAATCGCCAGATGAACTTTACAAGGTGCAGAACAGCCAAATTACATAACACCCATTCAAATGATATTAATTATCATTCCGAAATTTGTAATTCGTTACCACTCGCAAGAAACATAATTAACAAAACCGCGCGCAATCCCCGAATTTCAAGGCTTTCAGCCAGTTACAAAGGTGTTTTGTACTAAATCCTACGAATAAATTTGCCACAGAAATTTTACTTGCACCGGGTTTACCCATAAAATCAGCGCGATTGATTCAGCTGCGACATTTGGTCACTGCGTCTGCGACACCAGGTCGCCGTACTACTTAATTCAGACTGCAGAGCTGGGTCTCTGTATAAGGAACTCAAGCATGTCCGATTCGGCAGGACTCATCGCCCACAACTGGGGCTTTGCCATCTTCCTTCTGGGTGTCGTCGGCCTGTGTGCCTTCATGCTCGGCCTGTCCAGCCTGCTCGGTAGCAAGGCCTGGGGCCGCGCCAAGAACGAACCCTTCGAATCCGGCATGCTGCCCGTTGGCAGCGCCCGCCTGCGCCTGTCCGCCAAATTCTATCTGGTCGCGATGCTGTTCGTGATCTTCGATATCGAAGCCCTCTTTCTCTTTGCATGGTCTGTGTCCGTCCGCGAAAGCGGCTGGACCGGGTTCGTCGAAGCACTCGTTTTCATAGCAATTCTGTTGGCAGGTCTTGTCTACCTATGGCGCGTCGGGGCTCTTGATTGGGCTCCCGAAGGGCGTCGCAAGCGGCAAGCGAAGCTGAAACAATGAGGCTTTGGCATGCAATACAATCTCACCAGAATCGATCCGGATGCGCCCAACGAGCAGTACCCGGTCGGTGAACGGGAAACCGTCACCGATCAACTGCTAGAGGACCAGGTCCACAAGAACATCTACATGGGGAAACTCGAAGATGTGCTGCGTGGGGCGGTCAACTGGGGCCGCAAGAACTCCCTGTGGCCGTACAACTTCGGCCTGTCCTGCTGCTACGTGGAAATGACCACGGCCTTCACGGCACCCCACGACATCGCCCGCTTCGGCGCCGAAGTCATCCGGGCCTCGCCGCGTCAGGCCGACTTCATGGTCATCGCCGGTACCTGCTTCGTTAAGATGGCGCCGATCATCCAGCGCCTCTACGAGCAGATGCTCGAACCCAAGTGGGTCATCTCCATGGGTTCGTGCGCCAACTCCGGCGGCATGTATGACATCTACTCGGTCGTTCAGGGGGTCGACAAGTTCCTCCCCGTGGATGTCTACGTGCCTGGCTGCCCGCCACGCCCTGAGGCGTTCCTGCAGGGCCTGATGCTGCTGCAGGAGTCGATCGGCCAGGAACGACGCCCGCTTTCCTGGGTAGTGGGTGATCAAGGCATTTACCGTGCCGAGATGCCCGCCCAGAAAGACCTGCGTCGTGAGCAGCGCATTGCCGTCACCAACCTGCGCAGCCCCGACGAAGTCTGATCCAGCGACCTGCCGCCCGCTCCTCAAGGAGCCGGCGGCCTGGCTTCATTCTTAACGCTGACCCAAAGCGACCGAGACCATGACAGCGGACAACGCTATTTTCATTCCGCCCTACAAGGCAGACGACCAGGATGTGGTCGTCGAATTGCACAACCGTTTTGGCGCCGAAGCATTCGTCGCCCAGGAAACCCGCACCGGCATGCCCGTGCTGTGGGTCAAGCGCGCCCAGCTCAAAGAGGTGCTCAGCTTCCTGCGCGGCGTCGCCAAACCGTACAGCATGCTGTACGACCTGCACGGCGTCGACGAACGCCTGCGCACCCAGCGCCGTGGCCTGCCGGCGGCCGACTTCAGCGTGTTCTACCACCTGCTGTCCATCGAACGAAACAGCGACGTGATGATCAAGGTGTCGCTCAGCGAAGGCGACCTGAACCTGCCTTCGGTCACCAGCATCTGGCCGAACGCCAACTGGTACGAGCGCGAAGTGTGGGACATGTTCGGCATCGACTTTGCCGGCCACCCGCACCTGAGCCGCATCATGATGCCGCCCACCTGGGAAGGTCACCCGCTGCGCAAGGACTACCCTGCCCGCGCCACCGAGTTCGACCCCTACAGCCTGACCCTGGCCAAGCAGCAGCTCGAAGAAGAGTCGGCACGTTTCAACCCAGAAGCCTGGGGCATGAAACGCCAGGGCGCCAACGAGGACTACATGTTCCTCAATCTGGGCCCCAACCACCCTTCTGCCCACGGTGCCTTCCGTATCGTGCTGCAGCTGGACGGTGAAGAGATCGTCGACTGCGTACCGGATATCGGCTATCACCACCGTGGTGCCGAAAAAATGGCCGAGCGCCAGTCCTGGCACAGCTTCATCCCCTACACCGACCGCATCGACTACCTGGGCGGGGTGATGAACAACCTGCCTTACGTACTGGCGGTCGAGAAGCTGGCCGGCATCCAGGTGCCGCAGAAGGTCGATGTGATCCGCATCATGCTGGCCGAGTTCTTCCGTATCACCAGCCACCTGCTGTTCCTGGGTACCTACATCCAGGACGTGGGCGCCATGACCCCGGTGTTCTTCACCTTCACCGACCGCCAGCGCGCCTACACCGTGATCGAGGCGATCACCGGTTTCCGCCTGCACCCGGCCTGGTACCGCATCGGTGGCGTTGCCCACGACCTGCCGCGCGGCTGGGACAAACTGGTGAAGGACTTCGTCGAATGGCTGCCCAAGCGCCTGGACGAGTACACCAAGGCGGCCCTGCAAAACAGCATCCTCAAGGGCCGTACCATCGGCGTCGCTGCCTACAACACCCAGGAAGCCCTGGCGTGGGGCACCACCGGTGCCGGCCTGCGTTCCACCGGTTGCGACTTCGACCTGCGCAAAGCCCGCCCGTACTCCGGCTACGAGAACTTCGAGTTCGAAGTACCGCTGGCCCACAACGGCGACGCCTACGATCGTTGCATGGTCCGTGTGGAAGAGATGCGCCAGAGTATCCGCATCATCGACCAGTGCCTGCGCAACATGCCGGAAGGCCCGTACAAGGCGGACCACCCGCTGACCACGCCGCCGCCCAAAGAGCGCACCCTGCAGCACATCGAAACCCTGATCACCCACTTCCTGCAAGTCTCGTGGGGCCCGGTGATGCCGGCCAACGAGTCGTTCCAGATGATCGAGGCGACCAAGGGCATCAACAGTTACTACCTGACGAGCGATGGCGGCACCATGAGCTACCGCACCCGCATCCGGACGCCGAGCTACCCGCACCTGCAGCAGATCCCTTCGGTGATCAAGGGCAGCATGGTCGCCGACCTCATTGCGTACCTGGGCAGTATCGACTTCGTTATGGCTGACGTGGACCGCTAAGCATGAACAACACGCTTATCCAAACCGACCGTTTCGCCCTGAGCGAAACCGAGCGCTCGGCCATCGAGCACGAAATGCACCACTACGAGGACCCGCGTGCGGCGTCCATCGAAGCCTTGAAGATCGTGCAAAAGGCGCGTGGCTGGGTACCGGACGGCGCCATCCACGCCATCGGCGAAGTGCTGGGCATCCCGGCCAGCGACGTGGAGGGTGTGGCCACCTTCTATAGCCAGATCTTCCGCCAGCCCGTTGGCCGCCACATCATCCGCGTGTGCGACAGCATGGTCTGCTACATCGGCGGCCATGAATCGGTCGTCAGCCAGATCCAGAGCGAGCTGGGCATCGGCCTGGGCCAGACCACTGCCGACGGGCGCTTCACCCTGCTGCCGGTGTGCTGCCTGGGCAACTGCGACAAGGCCCCGGCCCTGATGATCGACGACGACACCTTTGGCGACGTGCAGCCTGCCGGCGTCACCAAGCTGCTGGAGGGTTACGTATGACCATTACTTCCTTCGGCCCGGCCAACCGCATTGCGCGTTCGGCCGAAACCCATCCTTTGACCTGGCGCCTGCGTGAAGACGGCGAACCCGTCTGGCTGGCCGAGTACGAGTCCAAGAACGGCTACGCCGGTGCCCGCAAGGCCTTGGCGCAGATGTCGCAGGACGACATCGTGCAGGCAGTCAAGGACTCCGGCCTCAAGGGCCGGGGTGGTGCTGGCTTCCCAACGGGCGTCAAGTGGGGCCTGATGCCCAAAGACGAATCCATGAACATCCGCTACCTGCTGTGCAACGCGGACGAAATGGAACCCAACACCTGGAAAGACCGCATGCTGATGGAGCAACAGCCCCATCTGCTGATCGAAGGCATGCTGATCAGTGCGCGGGCCCTGAAGGCCTACCGCGGCTATATCTTCCTGCGTGGCGAATACACCACCGCCGCCAAAAACCTCAACCGCGCCATCGATGAAGCCAAGGCCGCCGGCCTGCTGGGCAAGAACGTGCTGGGCAGCGGTTTTGACTTCGAGCTGTTCGTGCACACCGGTGCCGGGCGCTACATCTGCGGCGAAGAAACCGCACTGATCAACTCGCTGGAAGGCCGCCGCGCCAACCCGCGCTCCAAGCCGCCCTTCCCTGCCGCCGTGGGTGTGTGGGGCAAGCCGACCTGCGTGAACAACGTCGAGACCCTGTGCAACGTGCCGGCCATCGTCGCCAACGGCAACGACTGGTACAAGGCGCTGGCCCGTGAGGGCAGCGAGGACCATGGTACCAAGCTGATGGGCTTCTCCGGCAAGGTGAAAAACCCGGGCCTGTGGGAACTGCCGTTCGGCGTGACTGCCCGCGAGCTGTTCGAGGACTACGCCGGTGGCATGCGCGACGGCTTCACGCTCAAGTGCTGGCAGCCGGGTGGCGCCGGTACGGGCTTCCTGCTGCCCGAGCACCTCGACGCACAGATGTACGCCGGTGGCATCGCCAAGGTGGGTACCCGCATGGGTACGGGCCTGGCCATGGCCGTGGACGACAGCGTCAGCATGGTTTCGCTGCTGCGCAACATGGAGGAGTTCTTCGCCCGCGAGTCGTGCGGCTGGTGCACCCCATGCCGTGATGGCCTGCCATGGAGCGTGAAGATGCTGCGCGCCCTGGAAAAAGGCCAGGGCCGCGCCGAAGACATCGAGACGCTGCTGGGCCTGGTCAACTTCCTCGGCCCAGGCCGTACCTTCTGTGCTCACGCACCGGGTGCCGTCGAGCCCTTGGGCAGTGCCATCAAATACTTCCGGTCCGAGTTCGAGGCCGGTGTCGCGCCAGCAAGCGCTGCCGACACCCTGCGCCCGAACCTGGCCCAGCCGATTACGGTTGGCGCATAACAAGATGAAACGCGGGTGGTCCGTGCCACCCGCCGGCCTTGCAGGCGCGCGCAGGTTTGACGCGAGCCGCGGGCCCACCGATTTCCATTAGCCACGCCCGCTCACGCGGGCCAACGAAGAACTTTGAACAATGGCCACTATCCACGTAGACGGCAAAGCGCTCGAAGTCAATGGTGCAGACAACCTGTTACAGGCCTGTCTGTCGCTCGGCCTCGACATCCCCTATTTCTGCTGGCACCCGGCGCTTGGTAGCGTTGGCGCTTGCCGGCAGTGCGCGGTCAAGCAGTACACCGACGAGAACGACACCCGTGGTCGTATCGTCATGTCCTGCATGACCCCTGCCTCCGACGGCACCTGGATCTCCATCGAAGACGAAGAGTCCAAGGCGTTCCGCGCCAGCGTCGTCGAATGGCTGATGACCAACCACCCGCACGACTGCCCGGTGTGCGAGGAAGGCGGTCACTGCCACCTGCAGGACATGACGGTAATGACCGGCCACAACGAGCGCCGCTACCGTTTCACCAAGCGTACCCACCAGAACCAGGACCTCGGCCCGTTCATCGCCCATGAGATGAACCGCTGCATCGCCTGCTATCGCTGCGTGCGCTACTACAAGGACTATGCCGGTGGCACTGACCTGGGCGTGTACGGCGCTCACGACAACGTGTACTTTGGCCGGGTCGAAGACGGCGTGCTGGAAAGCGAGTTCTCCGGCAACCTGACCGAGGTCTGCCCGACTGGCGTATTCACCGACAAGACCCACTCCGAGCGCTACAACCGCAAGTGGGACATGCAGTTCGCCCCGAGCATCTGCCATGGCTGCTCCAGCGGCTGCAACATCAGCCCCGGTGAGCGCTATGGCGAACTGCGCCGTATCGAGAACCGCTTCAACGGCTCGGTCAACCAGTACTTCCTGTGCGACCGCGGCCGCTTCGGCTACGGTTACGTCAACCGCACCGACCGCCCCCGTCAGCCGCTGCTGGCCGATGGCACCAAGCTGGGCCTGGATGCTGCACTGGACAAGGCCGCCGACCTGCTGCGTGGCCGTACCATCGTTGGCATCGGCTCGCCACGCGCCAGCCTCGAAAGCAACTATGGCCTGCGTGAGCTGGTGGGCGCCGAGTACTTCTACTCGGGTATGGAGGCCGGCGAGCTGGCCCGCGTACGCCTGGCGCTGAGCGTGCTGAACAACAGCCCGCTGCCGGTACCGACCCTGCGCGACATCGAAGACCATGACGCCGTGTTCGTGCTGGGTGAAGACCTCACTCAAACTGCCGCGCGCCTGGCCCTGTCGGTGCGCCAGGCCACAAAAGGCAAGGCCGAGGCCATGGCCGAGGCGATGAAAGTACAGCCTTGGCTGGACGCCGCCGTGAAGAACATCGGCCAGCACGCGCTGTACCCGCTGTTCATCGCATCCCTGGCTGAAACCAAGCTGGACGACGTGGCCGAAGAATGCGTACACGCCGCGCCAGCCGACCTCGCCCGCATCGGCTTTGCCGTGGCCAACGCCATCGACCCAAGCGCCCCGGCCGTTGCTGGCCTGGACAGCGAAGCCCAAGCCTTGGCGCAGCGCATCGCCGACGCCCTCGTGGCTGCCAAGCGCCCACTGGTGGTCGCCGGTACCTCGCTGGCCGACCCGGCGTTGATCGAAGCGGCTGCCAACATCGCGAAGGCGCTGAAGTTGCGCGAGAAAAACGGCTCCCTGAGCCTGGTGGTGCCCGAGGCCAACAGCCTGGGCATGGCCATGCTCGGGGGCGAGTCGGTCGACGCTGCACTGGATGCAGTGATTGCCGGCAAGGCTGACGCCATCGTGGTGCTGGAAAACGACCTGTACGCCCGCGTACCGGCTGCCAAGGTCGATGCTGCCCTGGCTGCGGCCAAGGTGGTGATCGTGGCCGACCACACCAGAACCGCCACGGTGGAACGCGCCCACCTGGTGCTGCCGGCTGCATCGTTCGCCGAAGGCGACGGTACCCTGGTGAGCCAGGAAGGCCGTGCCCAGCGCTTCTTCCAGGTGTTCGACCCGCAATACCTGGACAGCAGCATCCAGGTTCACGAAGGCTGGCGCTGGATGCACGCCCTGCGTGCCACCCTGCTGAACAAGCCCGTGGACTGGACCCAGCTGGACCACGTGACCAGCGCCTGCGCCGAAGCCGCCCCGCAACTGGCCGGCATCGTCAACGCTGCGCCAAGCGCCGCGTTCCGCATCAAGGGCATGAAGCTGGCCCGCGAACCGCTGCGTTATTCGGGCCGTACCGCCATGCGCGCCAACATCAGCGTGCACGAACCGCGTACCCCGCAAGACAAGGACACCGCGTTCGCGTTCTCGATGGAAGGCTACTCGGGCTCTGCCGAACCCCGCCAGCAAGTGCCGTTCGCCTGGTCGCCGGGCTGGAACTCCCCGCAGGCGTGGAACAAGTTCCAGGACGAGGTCGGTGGCCACCTGCGTGCCGGTGACCCGGGCGTGCGCCTGATCGAACCCCAGGGCGATGGCCTGAGCTGGTTCACTGCCATTCCGGGCGCCTTCAACCCGGCCCGTGGCAACTGGACAGCCGTGCCGTTCTTCCACCTGTTCGGCAGCGAAGAAAACTCGTCGCGCGCCGCACCGGTGCAAGCGCGCATCCCGGCTGCCTACGTGGCACTGGCCAAGTCCGAAGCGGACCGCCTGGGTGTCAACGAAGGCGCCCTGCTGAGCCTGAACGTGGCTGGTGTGGCCCTGCGCCTGCCGCTGCGTATCAATGAACAACTGGGCGCAGGCCTGGTGGCATTGCCCAAAGGCCTGGCCGGCATCCCGCCTGCCATCTTCGGGGCAACCGTCGACGGCCTGCAGGAGGCAGCACAATGAGCTGGTTCACCCCGGAAGTAATCGATGTGATCCTCAGCGTCTTGCGCGCCATCGTGGTGCTGCTGGCGGTGGTGGTGTGCGGCGCGCTGCTCAGCTTCGTCGAGCGCCGCCTGCTGGGCTGGTGGCAGGACCGTTACGGCCCGAACCGCGTCGGCCCCTTCGGCATGTTCCAGATCGCTGCCGACATGCTGAAGATGTTCTTCAAGGAAGACTGGAACCCACCCTTCGTCGACCGGGTGATCTTCACCCTGGCACCGGTGGTGGCCATGAGCGCCCTGCTAATCGCCTTCGTGGTCATCCCGATCACCCCGACCTGGGGCGTGGCCGACCTGAACATCGGCCTGCTGTTCTTCTTCGCCATGGCGGGCCTGTCGGTGTACGCCGTGCTGTTCGCCGGCTGGTCGTCGAACAACAAGTACGCCCTGCTGGGCAGCTTGCGGGCATCGGCACAGACCGTGTCGTACGAGGTGTTCCTGGGCCTGGCGCTGATGGGCGTAGTGGTGCAGGTGGGCTCGTTCAACATGCGCGATATCGTCGAGTACCAGGCACAGAACCTGTGGTTCATCATTCCGCAGTTCTTCGGCTTCTGCACCTTCTTCATCGCTGGCGTCGCCGTGACTCACCGTCACCCGTTCGACCAGCCGGAAGCGGAACAGGAACTGGCCGACGGCTACCACATCGAGTATGCCGGCATGAAGTGGGGCATGTTCTTCGTCGGTGAGTACATCGGCATCATCCTCATCTCGGCGCTGCTGGTCACCCTGTTCTTCGGCGGCTGGCACGGCCCGTTCGGCATCCTGCCGCAACTGTCGTTCCTGTGGTTCGCGCTGAAGACCGCGTTCTTCATCATGCTGTTCATCCTGCTGCGCGCCTCGATCCCGCGCCCACGCTATGACCAGGTGATGGACTTCAGCTGGAAGTTCTGCCTGCCGCTGACCCTGATCAATTTGCTGGTGACCGCTGCGATCGTGCTTTACAACACGCCAGCCGTCGCGGCCCAGTGAGGATTTGACCCATGTTCAAGTATATCGGCGACATCGTTAAGGGCACCGGCACCCAGCTGCGCAGCCTGGCAATGGTGTTCTCCCACGGGTTCCGCAAGCGCGACACCCTGCAGTATCCCGAAGAACCCGTGTACCTGCCGCCGCGCTACCGCGGCCGCATCGTGCTCACCCGCGACCCCGACGGCGAAGAGCGCTGCGTGGCGTGCAACCTGTGTGCGGTCGCCTGCCCGGTGGGCTGCATCTCGTTGCAAAAGGCCGAGACCGAGGATGGACGCTGGTACCCGGAGTTCTTCCGCATCAACTTCTCGCGCTGCATTTTCTGCGGCCTGTGCGAAGAGGCGTGCCCGACCACCGCAATCCAGCTCACTCCGGATTTCGAAATGGCCGAGTTCAAGCGTCAGGACCTGGTGTACGAGAAAGAAGATCTGCTGATCTCCGGCCCCGGCAAGAACCCTGACTACAACTTCTACCGTGTTGCGGGCATGGCGATCGCTGGCAAGCCGAAAGGCGCTGCGCAGAACGAAGCCGAGCCGATCAACGTGAAGAGCTTGCTCCCATAAGGACAGAAAGATGGAATTCGCTTTCTACTTCGCATCCGGGATCGCCGTGGTTTCCACCCTCCGGGTGGTCACTGGCACCAACCCCGTGCACGCCCTGCTCTACCTGATCATTTCGCTGATTTCCGTGGCGATGATCTTCTTCTCCCTTGGCGCGCCGTTCGCGGGCGCCCTGGAAGTGATCGCCTATGCCGGCGCCATCATGGTGCTGTTCGTGTTCGTGGTGATGATGCTCAACCTGGGGCCGGCCTCGGTAGCCCAGGAACGTGGCTGGCTCAAGCCGGGCATCTGGGCCGGGCCGGTGATTCTTGGCGCCCTGCTGCTGCTCGAGCTGCTGTATGTGCTGTTCGTCGCCCCAAGCGGCGCCGCCATCAGCGGCACCACCGTGGGCCCGAAGGCCGTTGGCATCAGCCTGTTCGGCCCCTACCTGCTGGTGGTCGAACTGGCGTCGATGCTGCTGCTGGCGGCAGCGGTCACCGCCTTCCACCTGGGCCGCAATGAGGCGAAGGAGTAAATCATGGGTGCTATCCCTCTCGAACATGGTCTGGCGGTCGCCGGCATCCTGTTCTGCTTAGGTCTGGTTGGCCTGATGGTCCGCCGCAACATCCTCTTCGTGCTCATGAGCCTGGAAGTGATGATGAACGCCTCTGCCCTGGCGTTCGTCGTCGCCGGCGCCCGCTGGGTGCAGCCTGACGGCCAGGTGATGTTCATTCTGGTGATCAGCCTGGCAGCCGCCGAGGCCAGCATCGGCCTGGCCATCCTGCTGCAGCTGTATCGCCGCTTCCACACTCTCGACATCGATGCTGCCAGTGAGATGCGCGGATGAACCTTCTCTTTCTGACTTTCGTCTTTCCCCTCATCGGCTTCCTGCTGCTGTCGTTCTCGCGCGGGAGGTTCTCGGAGAACCTGTCGGCCGTGATCGGCGTGGGCTCGGTAGGCCTGTCGGCGGCTACCGCCGCCTATGTCATCTGGCAATTCAACGTCGCCCCGCCTGAGGGTGGCGCCTACAGCCAGCTGCTGTGGCAGTGGATGTCGGTGGACGGCTTCGCGCCGAACTTCACCCTGTACCTGGATGGCCTGTCGGTCACCATGCTGGGCGTGGTCACCGGTGTCGGCTTCCTGATCCACCTGTTCGCCTCCTGGTACATGCGCGGCGAAGCCGGTTATTCGCGCTTCTTCTCGTACACCAACCTGTTCATCGCCAGCATGCTGTTCCTGATCCTGGGCGATAACCTGCTGTTCATCTATTTCGGCTGGGAAGGCGTGGGCCTGTGCTCGTACCTGTTGATCGGTTTCTACTACAGCAACCGCAACAACGGTAATGCAGCGCTCAAGGCGTTCATCGTCACCCGTATCGGCGACGTGTTCATGGCCATCGGCCTGTTCATCCTGTTCGCCCAGCTGGGTACGCTGAATGTGCAGGAACTGCTGGTGCTGGCACCGCAGAAATTCCAGGCAGGTGACACCTGGATGGTGCTGGCAACGCTGATGCTGCTCGGTGGCGCGGTCGGTAAATCCGCCCAGCTGCCATTGCAAACCTGGCTGGCCGACGCCATGGCGGGCCCTACCCCGGTTTCGGCACTGATCCACGCCGCGACCATGGTAACCGCCGGCGTTTACCTGATTGCCCGCACCAACGGCCTGTTCCTGCTGGCGCCAGATATCCTGCACCTGGTAGGCGTGGTGGGTGGCGTGACCCTGGTGCTGGCCGGCTTCGCCGCGCTGGTGCAGACCGACATCAAGCGTATCCTCGCCTATTCGACCATGAGCCAGATTGGCTACATGTTCCTGGCCCTGGGCGTAGGTGCATGGGACGCCGCGATCTTCCACCTGATGACCCACGCGTTCTTCAAGGCCCTGCTGTTCCTGGCGTCCGGCGCGGTGATCGTTGCCTGCCACCACGAGCAGAACATCTTCAAGATGGGTGGCCTGTGGAAGAAACTGCCCCTGGCCTACGCCAGCTTCGTGGTCGGCGGCGCTGCGCTTGCGGCCCTGCCTATCGTGACCGTGGGCTTCTACTCCAAGGACGAGATCCTCTGGGAAGCCTTCGCCAGCGGTAACTCCGGGCTGCTGTACGCCGGCCTGGTGGGTGCGTTCATGACCTCGCTGTACACCTTCCGCCTGATCTTCATCGCCTTCCACGGCGAAGCCAAGACCGAAGCCCATGCGGGCCATGGCATCAGCTACTGGCTGCCACTGGGCGTGCTGATCGTGCTGTCGACCTTCGTCGGCGCCTGGATCACCCCGCCACTGGCCGATGTACTGCCGCAAAGCGCCGGCCATGCCGGTGGTGAAGCCAAGCACGCACTGGAGATCACCTCAGGCGCCATCGCCATTGCCGGTATCCTGCTAGCGGCGTTGCTGTTCCTGGGCAAGCGCAGCTTTGTCAGCGCGGTCGCCAACAGCAGCCTTGGCCGGGTGCTGTCGGCCTGGTGGTTCGCCGCCTGGGGCTTCGACTGGATCTACGACAAGCTGTTCGTCAAGCCTTACCTGCTGATCAGCCACCTTCTGCGCAAGGACCCGGTCGACCGTACCATCGGTTTGATCCCGCGCATGGCCCGCGGCGGCCACGTTGCCATGAGCAAGACCGAGACTGGCCAGCTGCGCTGGTACACCGCTTCCATCGCCGTAGGCGCAGTGCTGGTACTTGGCGCTGTGGTAGTGGCCGCGGTATGACCATGAACCTTGCGAACCTTGCGACCCTGCAAAAGGAAATGAACCCGTCATGATTTTGCCTTGGCTGATCCTGATCCCCTTCATCGGCGGCTTCCTGTGCTGGCTGGCTGAGCGCTTCGGCGCCACCCTGCCACGCTGGATCGCGCTGCTGACCATGTCCCTGCTGCTCGGCATCGGCCTGTGGCTGTGGGCTAACGGCGACTACACCCTGGCCCCCGCTCCGGGCGCCGAGCCTGCCTGGGCCCTTGAATACAAGGTCCAGTGGATCCAGCGCTTCGGCATCAGCATCCACCTGGCGCTGGACGGCCTGTCGCTGCTGATGATCCTGCTGACCGGCCTGCTCGGCGTGCTGTCGGTGCTGTGCTCCTGGAAGGAAATCCAGCGCCATGTCGGCTTCTTCCACCTGAACCTGATGTGGATTCTGGGTGGTGTGGTCGGCGTGTTCCTGGCCCTGGACCTGTTCCTGTTCTTCTTCTTCTGGGAAATGATGCTGGTGCCGATGTATTTCCTCATCGCGCTCTGGGGTCATAGCTCGGCAGACGGCAAGAAGACCCGCATCTACGCCGCCACCAAGTTCTTCATCTTCACCCAGGCCAGCGGCCTGATCATGCTGGTGGCGATCCTGGGCCTGGTGCTGGTCAACTACAGCAATACGGGTGTGCTTACCTTCAACTACAGCGACCTGTTGAAGGCTGACCTGCCGGCCGGTACGGAGTACCTGCTGATGCTGGGCTTCTTCATTGCCTTCGCGGTGAAGCTGCCGGTGGTGCCCTTCCACTCCTGGCTGCCGGATGCCCACGCCCAGGCGCCCACCGCGGGCTCCGTGGACCTGGCCGGTATCCTGCTGAAAACCGCCGCCTACGGCTTGCTGCGTTTCGCCCTGCCGCTGTTCCCCAATGCCTCGGCCGAGTTTGCGCCCATCGCCATGACCCTGGGCCTGATCGGGATCTTCTACGGTGCCTTCCTGGCGTTCGCCCAGACTGACATCAAGCGCCTGATCGCCTTCTCCAGCGTTTCGCACATGGGCTTCGTGCTGATCGGCATCTACTCCGGCAGCCAGCAGGCCCTGCAGGGCGCCGTCATCCAGATGCTGGCCCACGGTGTTTCGGCTGCCGCGCTGTTCATTCTGTCGGGCCAGCTGTACGAACGCCTGCATACCCGTGACATGCGTCAAATGGGAGGCCTGTGGCACCGCATCGCCTACCTGCCGGCCATCAGCCTGTTCTTCGCCGCAGCCTCTCTGGGCCTGCCGGGTACCGGTAACTTCGTTGGCGAGTTCCTGATCCTGCTGGGTAGCTTCGTGCATGTACCGTGGATCACGGTCATTGCCACCACTGGCCTGGTGTTCGGCTCGGTCTACTCGCTGATCATGATCCACCGTGCCTACTTCGGCCCGAGCAAGGCCGACACCGTGCTGGCCGGCATGGACGCTCGCGAACTGATCATGGTCCTGGGCCTGGCAGTGCTGCTGATCCTGCTGGGCGTGTATCCGCAGCCGTTCCTCGACACCTCTGCCGCCACCATGAGTGGCGTGCAGCAGTGGCTCGGTTCCGCTTTCACTCAACTCGCTTCGGCCCGGTAAGAGCGCTATGGAATTCACCACTCAACACTTCATCGCATTGGCGCCGATGCTGATCACCACCCTCACCACGGTGGTGGTGATGTTGGCGATCGCCTGGAAGCGCAACCACTCGCAAACCTTCCTGCTGTCCACCGTGGGCCTGAACCTGGCCCTGCTGTCGATCCTGCCGGCGCTGAAGGTTGCCCCCCTGGCAGTTACCTCGCTAGTGACCATCGACAAGTTCGCCTGCCTGTACATGGCGATCATCCTGGTGGCAACGCTGGCGTGCGTCACCCTCGCCCACGCCTACCTTGGCGATGGCGCCAAGGGCTTCCCGGGCAACCGTGAAGAGCTGTACCTGCTGTTGCTGATGTCGGCACTGGGTGGCCTGGTACTGGTCAGCGCCAACCACCTGGCCGGCCTGTTCATCGGCCTGGAGCTGTTGTCGGTGCCGGTGTACGGCCTGGTGGCCTATGCCTTCTTCAACAAGCGGTCACTGGAAGCCGGCATCAAGTACATGGTGTTGTCGGCGGCAGGCTCGGCCTTCCTGCTGTTCGGCATGGCATTGCTGTACGCCGACGCCGGCAGCCTCACCTTCGACCAGCTGGGCAAGGCCCTGGCCGCCACCAGCATGCCAAGCCTGCTGGCCCAGCTGGGCCTGGGCATGATGCTGGTCGGCCTGGCCTTCAAGCTGTCGCTGGTACCGTTCCACTTGTGGACCCCGGACGTGTATGAGGGCGCTCCTGCCCCGGTTGCCGCGTTCCTGGCCACGGCCAGCAAGGTGGCGGTGTTCGCCGTGGTGGTACGCCTGTTCATGCTGTCGCCTGCTGCCAGCAGCGGTGTATTGAGCACGGTGCTGGCCGTGATCGCGGTGGCATCGATTCTGGTCGGCAACCTGCTGGCGCTGACCCAGAGCAACCTCAAACGCCTGCTGGGTTACTCGTCCATCGCCCACTTCGGCTACCTGTTGATCGCCCTGGTTGCCAGCAAGGGCCTGGCCATGGAAGCCATGGGCGTTTACCTGGTGACCTACGTGATCACCAGCCTGGGTGCCTTTGGCGTTATCACCCTGATGTCGTCGCCCTACGCTGGGCGTGATGCGGATGCGCTGTACGAGTACCGTGGCCTGTTCTGGCGCCGCCCGTACCTGACCGCCGTACTGACCGTGATGATGCTGTCGCTGGCAGGCATCCCGCTCACCGCAGGCTTCATCGGCAAGTTCTACATCATCGCCACAGGCGTCGAGTCGCAACTGTGGTGGCTGGTGGGTGCACTGGTGGTGGGTAGCGCCATTGGTGTGTACTACTACCTGCGCGTCATGGTGACCCTCTACCTGGTAGAGCCGAACCTGCGCCGTCACGATGCCCCGTTGAAGTGGGAACAGCGCACCGGTGGCGTCATGCTGCTAGCCATCGCCGTGCTTGCGTTCGTGCTCGGCGTGTATCCGCAGCCGTTGTTGGACCTTGTTCAACAAGCCAGCCTGCAACTGATCGGCTGATCGGTCCGGCAACACGAAAACACCCCGCTTGTGCGGGGTGTTTTTGTATCTGCGCCATCAAGGTGGTGCGCCATCCATGGCCACATCGTTGCGCCTCACTCACCGTGGCAGCTCAGCGCTGTATCCGGTAACGCCGCCTTGCGCAAGTCGCCCTTGGCTGGCGGCAGGTACACGCCGGGGTTTGGCATGCCGCTAGGGGACAACTCGTGGGTCATCTCGAACTCAGCGCGCACTGACCAGCCGCACGCCTCGGTGGTGCATTGCAAATAAGCAATTCGCAAGAAAATATGACGGCCTTCGCTGGTACGTATGCGCATGCGGCTATGGCAATGCGGGCAGACCAGTTTATAAGTACTCACGAGAAGTACCTGCTAGCATTGTCCATGCCCCTGCGATGCAGGCATGATCCGAACGCCACGTAGGTTTTGGCTGAATGCAGGGCTGGGTGGCTCATCTTCAAGTTCCTCATGCGGGAATCCTCCTAAAAAAACACAGGGCTGTATTCATAACGAGTAGTTTAAGCCCATGGAATATCATTAAACCAGTGATGGATATTTGTTATGAGTACTCATGTACTTGCTGCAGTGATGGACCGCCTCAAGCAGCTGACCGGTGCCCAAACTGACGCGGAGCTTTCACGGGCGTTGTCGATCAGCCCGCAGACATTGAGCAGCTGGAAAGTACGCAACAGTATCCCGTACTCCCTTTGCATAAAAATTGCTACGCACTATGCGTGCTCTCTGGACTGGTTACTGCTGGGCAGAGACCAGGCCGGCTTTAGCCCTCAGGACGACGGTGCGTGGGAGTCGGATTTGCTGGGGCGATTGCGCAGCCTGTCCCCTACTGACCGGCAAGCCATCTTGCTGGTGATCAAGGACAAACAACGGATACAGCTTCTGGAACAGAGGCTGACCGAACTGGGCATGCACCCTGGCAGCAGTGGCATCCCTTAACCCCGCCGCCGCCAGCGCTGAATCAGCTCGCGCGGGTCCAGTGAATCCAGCCAGACCATGACCTTCAGGCTGATGGGGATGACCACAACAGCCGCGACGAAGGCCGACATGCCTGGGGTCAGCAAAGGCGCCACGGATGAAACCAAGGGTCCGAAAAGGTGCCCTACCCCCACCGTCACGAACACCAGCAGCATTTTCTTGCCCAGTGTAAGCCGCTTGGCCGTGTTGGTGATGAGCCGATCCCGGGCTGCGCTGACCAGCAAAGCGCCAAGCAAGGCGGCGAACAACACATTGGCCTCCCCGCTCAACAGCTGTATCACCGCCTGGGATAACCCCCCTGCATCAAGTCGTTCAGCCATGGTGAACACCCCGGCGTGAGGAGCGTACGTAGGGCACGCCCAGGTAATGCATGATTGCCGCGTCCACGAAGCACAGGTAACACACCCGCAGCGCACGCCCATGGTCATGCCCGCACACGTCATCCAGGCGTTTGTAGCCCAAGCTGCGCAACACGGCCCTCCAGTTGGCAAACTCGCGGGCGGCCTCGATCACGGCGCAACGAGCGGCTACCTCGATTGCTGCATCACCTGTGGTTCGCTGCAACCTCAGGCGCTTGCGAAGCTTGTTGAGCTCAATGCGTGGCCAGAACGGATCGTGACAGTCGGCAGCCCGTGCAGTGTCTTGATGATTCATGACCGTACCTCACGCTTCGGCCAACAGGCCGTAGCGAATGGCCTTGATCACTGCCCCTACCCGGGTAGGTACGTCAAATTTGCGCAGAATGTTGGACACGTGGAAATTCACCGTCGACTCCTTGCACCCCAGTATCTGCCCGATCTCCCACGAACTCTTGCCATAGGCGCACCACAGCAGTACCTGCTGTTCACGGGGCGTCAGGCGTGCGGGGGCGCTTGTGGGGTCGCCGGTGGGCGCGCCTGTGGGGGTAGAAGCGACGGATTGTTGCGGACCTCTTGCATCGGTAACCATGTTCGAACTCCAGGGGTTTGCGACCGGCGGTGCTGCCGACCTGTGGCCACCTTACGAAGCAAGTGCGTGCCCGCTCTAGCGACGGGCTTTGTAAAGAAACTTCGTACACTTTCGCCCTACCAAAAGTGCGATAGATTTGCTGGCTTTCGGCGTGCTCCGAGCGCCATTTCGCTCGTCTCAACGCAGTTGTTCATCCGCTATTTACCTGGAGCCCTACAATGCGTCGCGTTTTGTCCCTACCCCCCTGCGTGGGCCTGCTGGGTGCGTTCATGGCTGCCCAGCCCGCGCAGGCAGCTGCACCGGTCGAATTGGGCCAGGTGTTGATCACCGAGGAGGAGCAGGACGACCTGAGCGCCGCAGGTGAACGCTTGCGGGCCATACCGGGCGCCACCAACCTGGTGGACATGCACGGCGTTGGGCAGGGCCGCGTGGCCAGCAACCAGGACGTACTGGCCTACCAGCCGGGGGTATTCGCCCAGTCGGCAGGCAACGATGGGATCAAACTGTCGATCCGTGGTTCGGGCATCAACCGGGCGCCAGGTGCTCACGGCTCGGGCGTGTACACGATGTTTGATGGCCTGCCCTTGACTGGCCCAGGCGGCACCCCCTATGAGCTGTTCGAACCCTTGTGGTTGAGCCGCGCCGAAGTGCTGCGAGGCGCCAATGGCTTCGACCAGGGTGCCTTGGCCCTGGGCGGTGCGATCAACTATGTCACCCACACGGGCCGCGATGCCGCGCCGTTACAGGTGCGTTACGAAGTGGGCAGCCGCGGCTACCAGCATCGGCATGTCAGCTCGGGCCAGGTGCTGGGTGACCTCGATTACTACGTGGCCCTGACTGACGTTGAGTACAACGGCTACCAGCGGCACAGCAGTGGCAGTGCCAAAGGGGTTGCCGCCAACGTTGGCTACCGCTTCAACCCGAACCTGGAAACGCGGTTCTACCTGCGTTACCGGGAAACCGAAAACGAACTGGCCGGCCGCCTGACCAAAGACCAGATCAAGCACCACCCGCGGGCAGCCAACCCGGGCTACCTGGCACGCGATGACAGCCGCCCGCAACCGGGCAGCACCTGGGTGGGCAACAAAACCACCTTCTACCTCGATGACGACGCCAGGCTAGAGGCTGGCCTGGTGTACCACGACTACCCCATGGACCTTCGCGAAGGGCCCATGCGCCTGAAGGTCGCCTACACCGATGTCAGCGGCACGCTCAGCTACAAGCGCCGCGACACGGTGTTCGGGCGTGAAAGCAAGACCACCATCGGCTGGCGCACCACCAAGCACCTGCCCAACAGCGGCGCATCGCAGTTTGCACGCAATGGCCATGTGTTCGGTGACCGCACGCGGGACTTTACCTATCAAGGGTCCGATACCGTGCTGCACCTGGGCAACGACCTGGAGCTGATACCCAACGTATGGCTGACCACCGGGCTTGCCGCCATCTATACCCGCCGCGAGAGTGACGTAACCTACCCCGCCCAAGGCGGCAAGGTGTCGATGCACGACTGGGACTACGCGCCACGCGTGGGCCTGCGCTACGACATACGCCCCGACCTGCAGGTGTACGGCAACCTCAGCCGGTCGGTAGAGCCGCCGCACCCGTGGTCATTGATCTGGAGTTCGCCAAGCGTCGGCGGCAAGCAGATCCAGCCGATGAAGATGCAGAACCAGACCGCGACCACCCTGGAGCTGGGTGCCCGTGGCGACTCCGCACTCGGCCGCTGGGACCTCGCCTGGTATTACTCGCGGGTACGCCATGAGCTGCTGGCAGTTGAAGTGGTGCCCAATTTCACTTCCGAATTCAACGCCAGCGCCACGGTACATCAAGGTGTGGAAGCCGGCCTGCAGAGCACGTTATGGGAAAGGCCAGGCACCGGCAAGCTCAGCGCACGCCAGGCCTACACGTTCAGTGATTTCCACTACCGTGACGACGACCGCTTCGGCGACAACCGCCTGCCCGGCATCCCCATGCACTACTACCAGGCCGAGCTTCGCTACGACTGGCCGAGCGGGTTCTATGCCGGCGTGAACACCCAGCTGGCGTCGAAAGTGCAGGTGGACTACGCCAACAGCAACTATGCCGATGCCTACGCGATCATGGGGGCGCGGCTGGGCTGGGACTCGCCAAAGCAGGACTGGCAGGCCTGGCTGGACCTGCGCAACCTGGCCAACAAACGCTACGCCGCCACGGTGACCCCGGCGTACAACGATGCAGGCAGGGACAACCCCCGCTCCACGCCCGGTGAAGGTTTTGGGGTGTATGCAGGGGTTTCTTACAGTTTCCGCTAACAGGCCTTTACACCCGGGAGCGCCGCCATGCGGCCCTCCAGGGCGTCAACAGCCATCAAACAGCGCGGTTCAGCTTCACCCAAGAGGCGAACTTGTCGATGAACGCCTGCAAGAATGGCCGGGTCTTGTCATTGAGCTTGCCTGACTCGTCGAACAGGTTGGCCGCGCCGCCGATATAGGCCTCTGGCATCTGCATGCAGGGCATGTCAAGGAACACCAACGCCTGGCGCACGGCGTGGTTGGCGCCAAAGCCGCCGATGGCACCCGGCGATACACTGACGACCGCTGTTGGTTTACCCGCCCAGGCGCTTTGCCCATAGGGCCGGGAGCCGACGTCGATGGCGTTTTTCAGGCAGCCCGGTATCGAGCGGTTGTATTCCGGGGTGACGAACAGCACTGCATCGCTGTGGCGGATGTCGTCGCGGAACCGGGTCCAGGCCTGGGGTACAGCTTCAGCCTCGACATCTTCGTTGTACATAGGCAGGTCGCCGATTTCGACGATTTTCAAGGCCAGGCTCGAGGGGGCCAGTTCCGACAAGGCGCGGGCGACCTTACGGTTGTAGGACTCCTTGCGCAAGCTACCGACAACGACAGCAACCGAATACACCTGGGTCATGGCGATCTCCATACTTCACGGGTTCAAGGGACGATGTAGTTATAGATGACCCTTTTCAGGCGCTTTGGTTTTTTTTCGGGCGCACGAAAACTTCCCTGACCGTTCCACGGTCTATTACTGCATACATTTCTTACGCAATTCAGAGGGTTCCACCCAAATGGCAGCAGTAATGGTCGGCCAATTCCATGCCCGTGACGCCGAAGGCCGCATCTACCCCGTGCACGAGTTTCAGGAATCGACCCTGCAACTGGACGGCAGCACGACGGGCGCCCCTATCACCACCTATCGCCTTGCCATCGGCGACCGGGTCAACCACCTGGGTGAGAACCGCTTCGAGCTGGTGCGTACGGGTATTGAGATCATTCGTATCCCGTAACGCGAGCGATGTGCGGGGCTGCTTTACCCCTGTCCCTGTGGGAACGGGTTTACCCGCGAAGCAGGCAGCGCGGTGCATGGCACCGGCTTCGCCGGTGTTCGCGGGTAAACCCGCTCCCACAGGGATTGCGCCAACTTTGAGATCTTGTGGGAGATAGTTGCTCCCACTGTGATTGCACCAACATTCAGATCTTGGGGAAGACAGTTGCCCCCTCAGGCCTCCTAACTACCCAGCTGTCGCCTCATTCAGGGCCTGCCACATCGATGGGCCACCCGCCGACTTGGCGATGGCCGCCAGGCGTTCGGCATGGGCCTCCAGTTCATCGGCGCTAGCCATCACCACCCGCCCTGGTGCGCGACCGGTGATGCGGCGGATTTCACTGCCGCCACTACCCTGCCCGTCTCCATCAGCGTCAGTACCATGCCCCGCCAGCGACAGGCTGGTCTGGCCCCCGGTCATCGCCAGGTAAACGTCGGCCAGCAGTTCGGAGTCGAGCAACGCGCCGTGCAACTCACGGCCGGAGTTGTCGATGTCGTAGCGTTTGCACAGGGCATCCAGGCTGTTGCGCTGCCCCGGGTGGCGCGCCCGCGCCAGCAACAGGGTGTCGAGAATGGCGCAGTGCTGCGAGATGTCCGCCCGGTCCTGCTGGCCCAGCAAGGCATACTCGTTATTGATGAACCCGACGTCGAACGCCGCGTTATGGATGACCAGCGTGGCGCCGCGGATGAAGTCGAAGAACTCTTCGGCCACATCGCCAAACCGGGGCTTGCCGATCAGGAAGGCATCGGTGATGCCGTGAACGTTGATCGCCCCCTCGTCGCTCTCGCGATCCGGCTGCAGGTACACATGAAAATGCCGCCCCGTCAGCCGCCGGCCAATCACCTCGACACAGCCGATCTCGATGATGCGGTGCCCCTCGCTCACCGGCATGCCCGTGGTTTCGGTATCGAGAATGACGAACCGTTTGTCTTGCTGCTGCTCCACGTGGCGTGCTCCAAGTTGCATCAGTTACAGGGGCGCGCAGTATACCAGCAAGCGCCAGGCATCACGTGCCAGCCTGTCGATCAGCGCCCAGCGCGGACCTCGTCGACGCCGCGGTTGGCCAACTGATCGGCGCGTTCGTTACCGGGGTGGCCGATGTGGCCACGCACCCACTTCCAGGTCACGCGGTGGCGGTTGACCTGTTCGTCAAGCTGCTGCCACAGGTCGGCGTTTTTAACCGGTTCCTTGGCGGCGGTTTTCCAGCCGCGCTTCTTCCAGTTCACCATCCACTCGTTGATGCCTTTCATCACGTATTGCGAGTCGGTGGTCAGCACCACTTCGCACTCACGCTTGAGGGCCATCAGCCCCTGGATGGCGGCCATGAGCTCCATGCGGTTGTTGGTGGTTTCACGCTCGCCGCCCCACAGTTCCTTCTCTACGCCCTTGAAAATCATCAGGACGCCCCAGCCGCCCGGGCCAGGGTTGCCCTTGCAGGCACCATCGGTATACATCTCGACGCTTTCGCTCATGCACCACTCATGTTCAGTTCTGTTCGGTATCGGTACTGGCCGCAGCGCGGTTCACCTTGGCCAGCGGCAACGGCAGCAGCTTGCCCATCGGCTCGCGCCGTTCGGGTCGCAATGGGCGCAGGCCCACCACCATCTTGCGCGCCACCAGCAGGTAGACACCGCCGCCTGCACTTTGCCAGCCGCCAGCGAGGCGCTCCCAACCTTGCAGGCGTTGCTGCCAGGCGGGTGAAGCGAGCGGCGGACGATAGCACCCGAAGCGGCGTTTCTCCAGCGCGAAGCCCAGCAGGTTCAGCCAGTCCCCTACCCTGGATGCCGGGATGCAGCGGGCCTTGCGCAAGGCCCCCTGGCTGAAGCAATGGCGGATGCCCCAACTGCTCCACGGGTTGATGCCGATGATCAACAGGTGCCCACCTGGGCGCACGGCGCTGGCAGCCTCGCGCAGCAGGCCGTGGGGTGAAAGGCTGAAATCCAGGCCATGCTGCAGCACCACCACGTCGGCGGCGTGTTCGCTCAATGGCCAGGCCTGCTCTTCGCAGACGATTTCAACCCCCGGCAAAGGCGCGCCCAGGCGCACATTGCGTTGCACCTTGGGCGCACTAGGTGGCGCTTCGGCGCACGGGCCGTAATGCACGAGATAGCCACCAAAGAAGCGCCCCAGTTCCTCTTCGAGCAGCTTCTGCTCCTCCTGGAGCATCAACCGGCCCACCGGGCCGTTGAACCACTCACGGGCCAGGCTGGTCAGCGTGACCCACTCCGGGTCGGCCTGGGCAAAGGCTTGGTCGGTCATTGTGCTCTCCCTCGAAGGTTCTCGCGCCGCGCCATCGCGGCTAAGATGCCTTCATATGCCAAGCTAGGCGAATCGGATCCGCACCATGATACAGATCGATGCTCTCCCCGCTTTCTCCGATAACTACATCTGGTTGTTACAGGATAATGCCAAACGCCAGTGCGCGGTGGTCGACCCGGGCGATGCCGGCCCAGTGCAGCGCTGGCTGGCCGCGCACCCCGGGTGGACGCTGACGGACATCCTGATCACCCACCACCACAATGACCATGTGGGCGGGGTTGAACAGCTCAAGCGGCAGACCGGCGCACGGATCTACGGGCCGGCCAGCGAAGCGATCCCGTGCCGCGACGTGGCCCTGGGCGAGGGTGACCAGGTCACCGTGCTGGGCCAGACCTACCAGGTACTGGCCGTACCCGGCCATACCCTGGGGCATATCGCATTCTTCAGCGACCAACCCACACCCGCGGTGCTGTTCAGTGGCGACACGCTGTTCGCGGCCGGTTGCGGGCGCATGTTCGAGGGCACACCCGAGCAGATGCAGCCTGCCCTGGCACGCCTGGCGGCGCTGCCGGAGCACACCCAGGTGTACTGCGCCCACGAATACACCCTGAGCAACCTGCGCTTCGCCAAGGCGGTGGAACCTGGCAACGCGGACATCCAGCAACGCTTCGAAGACGTCAGCCGCCTGCGTGCAGAGGATCGCATCACGTTGCCCTCCACCATCGGCCTGGAACGGCGCACAAATCCATTTTTGCGCACCTCTGAAACATTAGTTAAACAAAAAGCAGACGAATGGAAGGGACATTCCAACACCACGCATGTCGCTGTTTTTGCTGCCTTGAGGTCTTGGAAAGACCAGTTCTGATAACCCCAAGATATATCGCAAGTGGTGGGGAAAGGTTGACCCGGTAGGGTGCGGTTCCTAGAATCGCCGAAATTTTTCGCCCGGATACCCGTACCCGCCGATGTCTTCCCGTAGCCGCAGAACCTCTCATTCCGTCGCGCTGACGCGCCTGGCCCAGGTCAGTGCGCTGGCCCTGGCCGCCACCCTGGTGGGTTGCCAGAGCACCCGTCAGCTCGAAGAATCCGACGGCGTTCGCGCGCACAATTACCAGGCGCGAATCAAGCCAAAGCCCGCGCCGTTGCTGGCCAAACCCGTGGAACAGGCACCGCGCGACGTCTGGGAGCGCATGCGCCAGGGCTTCGTGCTGCAGGACTACATCGACGTCAACCCACGGATCGACCAGCAGCGCCTCTGGTTCGCCAGCAACCCTACCTTTATCGAAAGCGCGGGCGAGCGCGGCAGCCTGTACCTGCACTACATCGTCGAACGCCTGGAAGAACGCGGCATGCCGCTGGAGCTGGCGCTGCTGCCAGCCATCGAAAGCGCCTACAACCCGATGGCCTACTCCCGCGCCAGTGCTGCCGGTATGTGGCAGTTCATGCCGGCCACCGGCCGCCACTTCAACCTGCGCCAGACCAACTTCTATGACGGGCGCCGCGACGTCACCGCCTCGACCAACGCGGCGCTGGACTACCTCACCCGCCTGCACGACATGTTCAACGGGGACTGGCTGCTGGCCCTGGCGGCCTACAACGCAGGCGAAGGCACGGTGAGCCGCGCCATGGAGCGCAACGAAAAGCTCGGCCTGCCCACAGATTACTGGAACCTGCCACTGCCTCAGGAAACCCGCGACTACGTGCCCAAGCTGCTGGCCCTGTCACAGGTGGTGTCCACCCCTGAAGCCTACGGCGTCAACCTCACGCCGATTGCCAACGAACCCTATTTCGAGGCCGTGGCCATCAATGACCGCCTCGACCTTACCCGCGTAGCGGCGTTCGCCAACATCGACGAAGACGAGCTGATTCAGCTCAACCCGGCATTCAAGAAGCGCATGACCGTCGACGGCCCCAAGCAACTGCTGGTGCCTACCGCCAAGGCGCAGTTGCTCACCGCCAGCCTTTCCAACCTCAAGCCCGAGCAACTGGTGACGCTGCAGCCGCCGCAGGCAGCTTTCGCCCGGGCCGTGGCAGAGGCCAAGGCACCTGCCGCAGCCCGCAGCTACCGCGTCAAGCGCGGGGACAACCTGGGTGCGATTGCCCAGGCCAACCGTGTATCGGTGCAGGACATCAAGCGCTGGAACCGCCTGAGTGGCAACAACCTGCGCGCCGGCCAGGTGCTGGCCCTGCGCGGCGGCAATGCGCCGAGTGCAGCGGCTAACCGGGTCGCCAGCGCTGCTCAGCGCTCTACCCAGTACAAGGTGCGTAAAGGCGACTCCCTGTACCTGGTGGCCAAGCGTTTCAACGTGGAGATGACCCACCTCAAGCGCTGGAACCCACGCAGCGGCCATGCCCTCAAACCCGGCCAGACCCTGACCGTCTACCTCGGCCACTGAAAGTGTGCAGCTTCAGGCATGCAGCCTGAAGCTTTTTCCTACACTGGCAAGCTGTTACTGTACCCCGATCAAAGCCCAATGCCTCTGGATCGGATGCCGACTTGATACGTCCCCTCCTGCTTACGCTCAGCCTGGCCTTGAGCTTTCCCACAGTCGCGATGGTGAGCGAAAGCCACGGATACGCGCAGTTCGGCACGCTCAAATACCCAGCCACCTTCACCCACTTCGACTGGGTCAACCCGCAAGCACCCAAGGGTGGCACGTTGCGGGCCATGGCCTTCGGCACGTTCGACACCCTCAACCCCTATACCTTCAAGGGGTCGAGCCCGGTCACCACGCCCAACTTCCAGCAGTACGGCGTCAGCGAGCTGAACGAAACGCTGATGGTGGGCACCGGCCAGTACGACCCCTCTGGCGACGAGCCCACGTCCAGCTATGGCCTGATCGCCCGTTCGGTCGAATACAGCGAAGACCGCAGCTGGGTGGTGTTCAACCTGCGCCCCGAAGCCCGCTGGCACGATGGCAAACCGATTACCTCGGCAGACGTTGCCTTCAGCTACCGCACGCTGCTCAAGGAAGGCCACCCCCTTTACCGCACCAACCTGCAGGAAGTGCAGCGGGTGGACATCCTTGGGCCGTTGCGCATCCGTTTCGTGTTCAAGCGGGCGGGCAACCCGTTGTTGATCCTGCGCCTTGGCGAAATGCCGGTGCTGCCCAAGCACTATTGGCAGAACCGCGATTTCAAGGCCACCACCTTCGAGCCACCGCTGGGCAGTGGCCCCTACCGCATCACCGAGGTCCAGCCGGGCCGCCGGCTGGTGTTCGAGCGCGTCAAGAACTACTGGGGCAAGGACCTGGCGGTGAACCGCGGCAAGTACAACTTCGACCGCGTCGAATACGAATTCTACCGCGATGCAACGGTGGCCTTCGAGGCGTTCAAGGCGGGTGAGTTCGACATCTATATCGAGCACCAGGCCAAGAATTGGGCGAACGGCTACAACTTCCCCGCCGTGCGCCGGGGCGAGGTGATAAAGGCGCAGATCCCCCACCGCATACCCACGCAAACCCAGGGCCTGTTCATGAACAGCCGCCGCGCCACCTTCAGCGACCCGCGGGTGCGTGAGGCGCTGGGGCTGATGCTGGACTTCGAGTGGACCAACCGCGCGCTGTTCAGCAGCGCCTACCGCCGCTCTACCAGCTACTACCCCAACAGCGAATTCACCGCCGAGGGCCTGCCAAGCGGCAAGGAGTGGCTGCTGCTGGCGCCTTTTCGCGATCAACTGCCGGCCAAGCTGTTCACCGAACCCTACCAGGTGAGCCACACAGATGGCCGTGGCACTGGCCGCCAGACCCTGCGCAAAGCCCTGGGCCTGCTGGGTGAAGCCGGCTGGAAGCTGAACGGGCAGCGCCTGGTCGACGCCAAGGGTCAGCAGTTGCGCATGGAGGTGCTGCTGGTGAACCCCAACCTTGAACGCATCCTGCAACCTTATGTCGAAAATCTGTCCAGCATCGGTATCGACGCACACTTGCGCACCGTGGACCGCGCCCAGTACAAACAGCGGCTGGACCAGTTTGATTTCGACATGATCCTGATGACCCTCAACCAGACCCTCAGCCCCGGCCTTGAACAGTGGCTGTACTTCCACTCCAGCCAGGCGGCAACCAAGGGCAGCAAGAACTACGCAGGCGTCAAGGACCCTGTGGTGGACCACCTGCTCGACACGCTGCTGGCCGCACGCACCCGCGATGACCAGGTTGCCGCTGCCCGTGCACTGGACCGGGTGCTTTCGTGGCAGTACTACATGATCCCCAACTGGTACCTGGACAACCATCGCCTGGCCTACCGCAACCGCTTCGCCTTCATCACCACGCCGCCCTACACCCTTGGGCTGAACAGCTGGTGGATCAAGACTTCGGAGAAAGCCCAATGACGCCAACCCACCGACTGCGCCGGTTGGCAGGCAGCCTTCTGCTGGCCTGCCTGAGCCTTCCCGCCCTGGCGGCGCCCCAGCATGCACTGACCCTGTATGACGAACCGCCCAAGTACCCCGCCGACTTCAAGCACTTCGACTACGTGAACCCGGACGCCCCCAAGGGCGGCACCTTCCGCCAGTCCAGCTTCGGTGGCTTCGACAGCCTCAACCCGTTCATCAACAAAGGGGTGTCGGCCGAGAACATCAGCATCATCTACGACACGCTGATGCGCCAGAGCCTGGACGAGCCGTTTACCGAATACGGGCTGGTGGCGGGCAAGATCGAGAAAGCGCCGGACAACAGCTGGGTGCGCTTCTACCTGCGCCCCGAAGCGCGCTTCCATGACGGTACGCCAATGCGTGCCGAAGACGTGGTGTTCAGCTTCAATGCGCTGGTAAAGGACGGCGCGCCGCTGTACCGGCAGTACTACGCCGACGTCGAAGAAGTGGTCGCCGAAGACCCGCTCAAAGTGCTGTTCAAGTTCAAGCACAAGGGCAACCGCGAGCTGCCGCTGATCCTCGGCCAGCTACCGGTGCTGCCCAAGCACTGGTACGCCACCCGCGACTTCAAGCGTGGCAACCTGGAAGTGCCCCTGGGCAGCGGCCCGTACAAGGTCGCCGAGGTCAAGGCCGGGCGCTCGGTGCGCTATGAGCGGGTAAAGGACTACTGGGCCAAGGACCTGCCGATCAACCGCGGCCTCTACAACTTCGATGCAATGACCTACGACTCCTACCGTGACACCACGGTCGCCCTGGAGGCGCTGAAGGCAGGTGCATTCGACTACGCGCTGGAAGTAAGCGCCAAGAACTGGGCCACCGCCTACAACGTGCCTGCCGTACGCGATGGCCGGCTGATCAAGGAAGAACTGCCCAACGGCAACCCTACCGGCATGCAGGGGTTCATCTTCAATATCCGTCGCCCGGTGTTCCAGGACGTGCGTGTACGCCAGGCACTGAGCCTGTTGCTGGACTACGAATGGACCAACAAGCAGCTGTTCAATGGCGCCTACACGCGCACGGGCAGTTACTTCGAGAACTCGGACATGGCGGCTCGCGGGCTGCCCAGCCCCAGCGAGCTGAGCATCCTCGAGCCCTTGCGCGGCAAAGTGCCAGACCCGGTGTTCAACCAGGCTTTCCACAACCCGGTCAGCGACGGCAGCGGCATGATTCGCGACCAGCAGCGACAGGCCTACAAGCTGCTGCAGGAAGCCGGCTGGAAGATCGTCGACGACAAGATGGTCGACGCCCAGGGCAAGCCCGTGAGCATCGAGTTTTTGCTGGCGCAAACCGAGTTCGAACGTGTTCTGCTGCCCTTCAAGCGCAACCTGGCTGACCTGGGCATCGAGCTGAACATCCGCCGCGTCGACGTTTCCCAATACATTACCCGCCTGCGTTCGCGGGACTTCGACATGATCGTGGGCGGTTACCCGCAGTCCAACTCGCCCGGCAACGAACAGCGCGAGTTCTGGTCCAGCAATGCCGCCGACAACCCCGGCAGCCGTAACTTCATCGGCCTGCGCGACCCTGCCATCGACCAACTGGTGGAAGCGCTGATCAACGCCGATTCGCGCCAGAGCCTGATCGACCATTGCCGCGCCCTGGACAGGGTGTTGCTGTGGGGCTACTACGTGATCCCCAACTGGCACATCAAAACCTGGCGCGTGGCCTACTGGAACCACATAGGCCACCCCAAGGTTTCGCCCAAATATGACATCGGCATCGATACTTGGTGGATCAAGCCCGACGTTACCCCGGCCGTAAGCGCCGCCCCCGCGAACGAGGCCAATTGAGATGCTGGCCTACATCCTGCGGCGCCTGCTGCTGATCATCCCGACCCTGTTCGGCATCCTGGTCATCAACTTCATCATTGTCCAGGCTGCCCCTGGCGGCCCGGTGGAGCAGATGATCGCCAAGCTGGAGGGCTTTGAAGGCGCCACCAGCCGCATTGCCGGCGGCGGCGCCGAAGTGTCCGTGGCCGGCTCCAACTACCGGGGCGCCCAAGGCCTGGACCCGGCGCTGATCGCCGAAATCGAGCACATGTACGGTTTCGACAAATCACCGCCCGAGCGCCTGTGGATCATGATCAAGAACTACGCCCGGCTGGACTTCGGTGACAGCTTCTTCCGCGATGCCAAGGTAATCGACCTGATCATCGAGAAAATGCCGGTGTCGATCTCGCTGGGGTTGTGGAGCACCTTGATCATGTACCTGATCTCGATCCCCCTGGGCATCGCCAAGGCCGTGCGCCACGGCAGCCATTTCGATGTATGGACCAGCTCGGCGATCATCGTCGGCTACGCCATCCCGGCGTTCCTGTTCGCCATCCTGCTGATCGTGCTGTTTGCCGGTGGCAGCTACTTCGACTGGTTCCCACTGCGCGGCCTCACCTCGAACAACTTCGACGAGCTGAGCACCACCGGCAAGGTGCTCGACTACTTCTGGCACCTGGTGCTGCCCATCACCGCGCTGGTCATCGGCAACTTCGCCACCATGACCCTGCTCACCAAGAACAGCTTCCTGGACGAGATCAACAAGCAGTACGTGGTCACCGCCAAGGCCAAGGGCCTGAGCAGGCCGCGGGTGCTGTACGGGCATGTGTTCCGTAATGCCATGCTGCTGGTGATCGCCGGTTTCCCGTCGGCGTTCATTGGCATCTTCTTCACCGGTTCCCTGCTGATCGAAGTGATTTTCAGCCTCGACGGCCTGGGGCTGATGAGTTTCGAGGCGGCCATCAACCGCGACTACCCGGTGGTCTTCGGCACCCTGTTCATCTTCACCCTGCTGGGGCTGGTGGTGAAATTGATCGGCGACCTGACCTACACCCTGGTCGATCCGCGCATCGACTTTGCCAGCCGGGAGCACTGACATGGCCTTGTCCCCTCTCAACCGCCGGCGCTTCGAGCGCTTCAAGGCCAACCGCCGTGGCTGGTGGTCGCTGTGGTTGTTCCTGATTCTGTTCGGCCTGAGCCTGGGCGCCGAGCTGATCGCCAACGACAAACCCATCGCCGTGCGCTACGACGGTGAGTGGTACTTCCCGGCGTTCAAGCGCTACCCAGAGACCACCTTCGGCGGTGAATTCCCGCTGGAAGCCAACTACAAAAGCCCGTACATACGCGACTTGCTGGCAAAGAAGGACAGCTTCGTGCTGTGGGCACCGATCCCGTTCAGCTACCAGAGCATCAACTACGACCTGCGCGTGCCGGCCCCCGCGCCGCCTTCGGCGGACAACTGGCTGGGCACCGATGACCAGGGCCGCGATGTGCTGGCCAGAGTCATCTACGGCTTCCGCATTTCCGTGCTGTTCGCCCTCACCCTCACCGTGCTCAGTTCCATCGTGGGGGTGATCGCCGGGGCCTTGCAGGGCTTCTACGGTGGCTGGGTAGACCTGGCCGGGCAGCGCTTTCTGGAGATCTGGTCGGGCCTGCCGGTGCTGTACCTGCTGATCATCCTGGCCAGTTTCGTGCAACCCAACTTCTGGTGGCTGCTGGGCATCATGTTGTTGTTTTCGTGGATGAGCCTGGTGGATGTGGTGCGCGCCGAGTTCCTGCGCGGGCGCAACCTGGAATACGTGCGCGCCGCCCGGGCACTGGGCATGCGCAATGGCGCAATCATGTACCGGCACATTCTGCCTAACGCCATGATTTCGACCATGACCTTCATGCCCTTCATCCTCACCGGTGCCATCGGCACGCTGACCGCCCTGGACTTCCTCGGCTTCGGCCTGCCGCCAGGGGCGCCGTCGCTGGGCGAGCTGGTGGCCCAGGGCAAGTCCAACCTCCAGGCGCCCTGGCTGGGCATCAGCGCTTTCGCCGTGCTGGCCCTGATGCTGAGCCTGCTGGTGTTCATCGGCGAATCCGCCCGCGATGCCTTCGACCCGAGGAAGTGACATGAGTGAACAGAACCTGATCGAAGTGCGCGACCTGGCCGTGGAGTTCGTGACCGGCGAGCACGTCAACCGTGTGGTCGATGGCATCAGCTTCGATATCCGCAAGGGCGAAACCCTGGCGCTGGTGGGCGAGAGCGGGTCGGGCAAGTCCGTCACCGCGCACTCCATTCTGCGCTTGCTGCCCTACCCCCTGGCACGTCACCCGGCGGGCAGCATCCGCTACGAAGGCAAGGACCTGCTTCAGCAAAACGAAAAGAGCCTGCAGCGCATCCGCGGTGACCGCATTGCGATGATTTTCCAGGAACCAATGACCTCGCTGAACCCTTTGCACAGCATCGAAAAGCAGATCAACGAGATCCTGCTGCTGCACAAGGGGCTGACCGGCAAGCAGGCCACTGCACGTACCCTGGAACTGCTGGACATGGTGGGCATACCTGAGCCGCACAAGCGCCTCAAGGCCCTGCCCCATGAGCTGTCCGGCGGCCAGCGCCAACGGGTGATGATCGCCATGGCACTGGCCAACGAGCCCGAACTGCTGATTGCCGACGAACCCACCACGGCGCTGGACGTGACCGTGCAGTTGAAGATTCTCGACCTGCTCAAAGCGCTGCAGGCACGCCTGGGCATGGCGCTGCTGCTGATCAGCCATGACCTCAACCTGGTGCGGCGCATCGCCCATCGGGTGTGCGTGATGCAGCGCGGCAAGATCGTCGAGCAGGCCGAGTGCGCGACGCTGTTCAGCGCACCGCAACATCCCTATACGCAGATGCTGATCAATGCCGAGCCCAGCGGGCTGCCGGCCCACAACCCGCAAGGTGCACCACTGATTGAGGTGGATGACCTGAGGGTCTGGTTCCCGATCAAGAAAGGCCTGCTGCGCCGCACCGTCGACCATGTAAAGGCCGTGAATGGGGTGAGTTTCAGCCTGCCCCAGGGGCAGACACTGGGCATCGTCGGTGAGTCCGGCTCGGGCAAGTCCACATTGGGGCTGGCCATTTTGCGCCTGATAGCCAGCCGCGGCACCATCCGGTTCAACGGGCAGGACCTGCAAGGGCTGAATCAGCAAGCGGTGCGCCCGCTGCGCCGGGAGATGCAGGTGGTGTTCCAGGACCCGTTCGGCAGCCTGAGCCCGCGCATGAGCGTGGCGGACATCGTCGGTGAGGGGCTACGCATTCACCGTATCGGCACCGCCGCAGAACAGGAGGCGGCGATCATCGCCGCGCTTGAAGAGGTCGGGCTCGACCCGCAAACCCGTCATCGCTACCCCCACGAGTTCTCCGGTGGCCAGCGTCAGCGCATCGCCATCGCTCGGGCCCTGGTGCTCAAACCTGCCCTGATCCTGCTGGACGAACCCACCTCCGCGCTGGACCGCACCGTCCAGCGCCAGGTGGTCGAGTTGCTGCGCAACCTGCAGCACAAGTACAACCTTACCTACCTGTTCATCAGCCACGACCTGGCCGTGGTCAAGGCGCTGAGCCACCAGTTGATGGTGATCAAGCATGGGCATGTGGTGGAGCAAGGCGATGCCCAGGCGATCTTCCAGGCCCCGCAGCATGCCTACACTCAGCAACTGCTGGAGGCGGCATTTCTGCAGGCTGAAGTGTCATGACAGGCAGCAGCTGGCGCCCTCGCTACAGGCGCCAGCTGCGCAATCGCCCACAGCACTTCCAGCACCAGAATGCCCCACAGCAACGCGGAGGCCCCGTTGGCCAGCGCATACAGCTGCCAGGCAGAAAACAGCACCCGGCCAGCGGCGTCGTAGCGGCCGAACAACACCTGCGGGTGACGGATCCGCAGCCACGCCCACACACACACGATCGAGCCCATCAGGTTGGCCATCATCACGTGCATGGGTTCGAACACGGGTACTTCCCCTGCAAGGCCGAGGGTGCCGTGTAGCGCGCTGAGCCAGCCATGCAGCCAGGCAAAGGTCCAGGGGGTGGCAAAGCCCACGGTGATCAGCAAGTCGTAGAGGCCGCTGGCCCGCACCAGCTGGCGATACTGGGTGTTGCTCCACATGTTCGATGCCTCCTGCAATCCAATGAAGGCAGCAGGCTAAAGCCTGGAGTATGCTCCAGGGTCAAGCCCATGTTCAGGAAAAACAAAGTGCGTATTGGTCAACTGGCCCAGGCCTGCGGCGTCAGCCGTGACACCCTGCGCTTTTACGAGGAGCGCGGGCTGATCCGCTCGCACCGGTTGGCCAATGGCTACCGCGACTACGATCAGGAAACTGCCCAACTGGTCGCGTTCATCCGCACGGCGCAGCAGCTGGGGTTCAGCCTGAACGAGATCGGCAGCAACGTGCAGGCGCTCTGGGCCGCCCCAGACCCGGACAGCGCGGTGGAGGCGCTGCTACGGGACAAACTGGCCTTGGTGGAACAGCGCCTGGCAGACCTGCAAGCGCTGCGTGCTGCCTTGCAGCAACGCCTGACCCTGGCCTGCCCGCTGCGCCCGGAATTACCCACCGCTAGCGCAGGTCCTCGCTGACCCGCTCCACCGCCGCCACTACCCGTTTGGCGCCTTCCTGTATACCCGTGATGACGTGGCCGGCATGCCCGGCCAGTTGCAGCCCATTGGCAGCTTCGGTGCGGCTGCTTTGCACTTCGCCAACGGCCTGGCTGACCAGGGCCTGGTTGCGCGCTACCACAGCATCGATTTCGGCCGTGGCAGTACTGGTGCGGCCAGCCAGCTTGCGCACTTCATCGGCCACCACCGCAAAGCCACGCCCCTGTTCACCCGCCCGGGCGGCCTCGATGGCGGCATTCAAGGCCAGCAGGTTGGTCTGCGAGGCAATGGCACCGATGGTCTGCACGATCGCGCTGATGACCGTGGACTGTTCACCCAGCGCACTGATGGTATCGCCCGCCGATTGCAACTGACGGGCCACCCCCTGCATCGACTGCCCCACCTCTTGCATCACCAACACACCCTCGCTGGCGCCGCCGTCGGTACGCCGCGACACTTCCAGGGCCACCTGCGCGGCCTGGCGCACCGCCTCCTCGCGCTGCACCTGGTCGGTGACCACCGAGGCGAATTTCACCACCCTCACCAATTTGCCACTGGCGTCGCTGACAGGGTTGTAGCTGGCTTCCAGCCACACTTCATGGCCCTGTTTATCGAGGCGTTTGAAGCGGCCGGTCACATAACGGCCAGCATTGAGGGTGCGCCAGAAGGTGGCGTAGCCGTCCCCGGACACTTCCTCGGCGCTGCAGAACATGCGGTGGTGCTGGCCGACCACTTCTTCCAGCCGATACCCCAGGGCGTTGAGGAAGTTGGCGTTGGCCGAGAGCACCTTGCCGGTCAGGTCGAACTGGATGACTGCACTGGAGCGTAACAGGGCATCCACCAGCGCCTGGCTCTCCTGGGCAGGTTCGGCCAGCCACTGGGCCAACGGTTGCCCCACCACTTCGCCAGCCTCCACCCCCAGCGCCGCAGCAAAGGCCGGGCTGCAGGTGGCGACCCGGCGCTGGTCGTCGAGGCGCAGGAAAGCGCCGCTTTCCAGTTGTTGAAGGCGCTGACGGAGTTCAGCAAGTTCGGCATCACGCGCGGCTAGCGTTGCTTTTAATTGGCGATTGAACATGAATGTCACCTGCGGGTGGAGTGCGCCATTGTCATTAGCCGGCGACCTGATCGATCTGCCGGGTGTTGCAGAACCATTGCACGAAATCGGCGACCGGCATGGGCCGGGCGATATGGAACCCCTGGGCCTCGGCGCATCCCCAGGCCGACACCTGGGCGAGCTGATGCGCCGTTTCAACCCCTTCTGCCAGTACCCGGTATTTCAGGTTGCTGGCAAGGTCGATCACCGACTGCACCAGCAATGCCTCTCTGCAGCCTGGCAGCGCGTGGTGCACCAGCGACCTGTCGAGCTTGACGATGCTGGCCGGTATACGCGCCAGGTAAACCCAGTTGCAGTAGCCGGTGCCAAAGTCGTCAATGGCAATGTCGATGCCGGCTTGCTGGGCGCGTTGCAACTGCAACTGCAACGCCTCGGGCTGCTCGATCAGCACGCTTTCGGTAAATTCCAGTTGCACCCGCCTGGGGGAGATGGCTGCGCCCTGCAATGTGCTCAACAGCGCATCCATGAAAGTCGGGCTCTCCAGGTCACGGGCCGTGACGTTCAGGCTGATGCTGAAATCCATGCCCTGGGTACTGTCCAGAATGCCCACCACAGCGCGCATCACCCAAAGGCTCAGGCTGGCCATGAGCGCGGTCTTCTCTGCCAGGGGGATGAATTCTGCCGGGGATACGTTACCCAACTGGGGGTGGTGCCAGCGTAGCAGCGCCTCTGCCGACCGGCATTGGCCAGAGGGCAGCTCAATGCGCGGTTGCAGGTGCAGGCTAAGCTCACCTTCACTCAGCAAGGCGTGCCCCAGGGATGCCAGCAGCAGCAACGCACGGCGCTGGGCGGCATCGACCTCCGGCACATACCAGGCGTAGCGCCCCACATTGCGCCGCGCCGAGTCTGCTGCTGCCACCGCCCTGCGTAACCATTCCAGGCTGTTGCGTTCGTCGGCCGGGGGGGCGATTGGCGCAATGCCGATGCCGGCATCCAGCAACACCGGCACCTGGTGGCACTGGGCAGGCGCCTGCAGTGCAGCCACGATGCGCTGGCATAAGGGCTGAACGTTGCCAACGTCTTCCAGCAAGACCGCAAAGCGCGTGGGGCTTATCTTGTACAGGCATAGCCCACCGTCCAACTGCGCAGCAATGCGTGCCATGGCCTGCAGGGTCAGGTCGTGGGCGAAGTTGTAGCCCAACCCGCGGATGATGTCGTTGAGCGCCTCGGGGGGCATGATGTCTACCGCCAGCAGGGTCAACGGCTGCCAACGGCCCAGCGCCGCGCTTACGTCGTATTCGAGCTTGAGCCGGTTGAACAGCCCAGTGTCCTGGTCCGTGAATACATTGCGGCGCAAGCCAGAGATGATCTGCATGGCGGTTTCGGCGAAGGCCACCAGCATGGCTTTTTGCGCGTCGTCCAGCGGTGGGCGCGTGGTGGTGTCGATGATGCAGAAACTGCCAATCGCAATCCGCTGCCCAACCATCAGCGGCGCACCGCAGTAGTAGCGTACGCCGGGTTCGCCGGTGACCAGCGGGTTGCGCGCGAAGCGAATATCCGCGGTGGCGTCCAGCACTTCCATGGGCTGGGCCTGCAAAATGGTGTGGGCACAGAACGAAATGTCCCGGGGCATTGTCTGTGCATCCAGCCCGGCCCGTGCCGCAAACCACTGCTGGCACTCACCGACGATCGAAACCACGCAGGTGGGTACCCCGAAATAGCGGCGCGCCAGGTCGACCAGCGCCTTCAACTCGGTACTGGGCTCATGGTGCAACACGCACCACTCGGCAACCTCGGCCAGGCGGTCCTGTTCGTTGATCGGAACGGGTGCAACCATCATCTCGTTTCACCAGTCCTACAGGGCAGTGGATCATCAGGGGGGAATAATGGCGCTACGCTACACCAAATACTTGTACAAACCTAACTACTTGTACAGGTTTTTTGAAGGATCTTGCCGAGTGGTTGATCTCCGTCAAGCTATCGGGGCTGCTGCTTTTCAGAAAAACTGAAAATGATCGTCTTTCGTTGTCTGGCAAAACCCGCATAAATACGGGCTGCCTCCACCTCGATGACGGTAGCCCCATGCACAACCTTCCTGCTGATGCCTCTATACCTTTGATCGACCAACTGGCTGTGCGGGCCAGCCTGGCAAGCCCGGTGCTCAGTGCCAGCCAGGCCGCCACCCTGTTGCAAGCGCACTACGGCATTTCGGGTGAGCTGCAGGCGCTGGGCAGCCAGCAGGACTTCAACCTGCGCGTGGAAACGTCGCAAGGGCGTTACGTGCTGAAGGCCTGCCACGGCAGCTACGCCGAAACCGAGTTGCAGGCGCAACATGCCGCGCTGGATCATCTGAAGGCCCAAGGCCTGCCCGTGCCTGCGGTGATCGCAGCACACAGCGGCGACACCCTGCTGACAGTGAACGTCGGTGAGCAGCCGCTGCGTGTACGCTTGCTGGAGTATCTCGACGGCCAGCCGTTGACCCGTGTCGCCCACCTGTCACCGGACGTGGTGGGCCGCCTGGGCGCACTCTGTGCACAGGTCGACAGCGCGCTTGCCGGTTTCGACCACCCGGGGCTGGCCCGTACGCTCCAATGGGACCCCCGCCACGCCCGCACCTTGATCAACCACTTGCTGCCGTTGATTGAAGACGCCGGCCAGCGCGCCCGCCTGCACGAAGCCGCCCGGGTGGCAGGTGAGCGCCTGGCGCCGCTGGTCGATCGGCTGCCTACGCAGGCTGTGCACCTGGACATCACCGATGACAATACCGTGTGGGCCTTGGACCCACAGCGTCAATGGCGGCTGCAGGGCGTGATCGATTTCGGCGACCTTATCCGCACCTGGCGCATCGCCGACCTGTCCGTCACCTGTTCTGCCCTGCTGCACCATGCCGACGGCGACCCGTTCATGATCCTGCCCGCGGTGAGCGCTTACCAGGCAGTCAACCCGCTGACCGAGGCGGAGCTGTGCGCCCTTTGGCCGCTGGTGCTCAAGCGCGCCGCCGTGCTGGTGCTGAGCAGCGCCCAACAGCTGGCCGTCGACCCCGGCAACCAGTACACCCGTGACAATGTCGCGCATGAATGGGCCATCTTCGACACGGCCATGGCCGTGCCACTGGCCCTTATGGAAGCGGCCATTCTCCAGGCGGCGGGCCTGGAACCCGAGGGCCCTGCGCTGGACGGCTGCCTGCCGTTGCTGCCTGGTTTGGCCGGGCAACCTGTTACCCGGCTCGACCTGGGGGTGCTCAGCGCCCACTGCCAAGCCGGCAACTGGGAGCAACCCGGTTTCGACCAGCGCCTGCTGGCCGCTCAGGCGATGCCTGCATGCACGCTGCACGGGCAGTATCGCCTGTCTCAAACCCATATTGACCGCGCTGAAGCGCCCGCCACCTGCGCCTTGGGCGTGGAGCTGCACCTGGCGCCAGGCAGCCCGGTGCAGGCGCCCCAGGCCGGTACCTGGGAGGCCCACGATGACGGCGCCGGCTGCTTGCGCACTGCCCGCTGGAGCCTGTGGCTGTACGGGCTGAGCGCAAGCCTGCTGAACGGGCAACGCGTGCACCAGGGCGAGCGCCTTGGACAAACCGGTGACAGGCTGAGCGTACAGCTGTGCCTGGACAGCAGCCTGCGGCCGCCGTTCTTCGCCACGCCCGCCCAAGCCCAGGCCTGGCTGGCCTTGTGCCCCTCGCCGGCAGCATTGCTGGGCGTTGACTGCGACGCCGATCCCTTGCCAGACCCACAGGCGCTGCTGGCGCGGCGCGATGCCAGCTTTGCCCGCTCGCAGAAACACTATTATGCCCAACCGCCACACATCGAGCGGGGCTGGCGTAATTACCTGATCGACATGCAGGGCCGCTCGTACCTGGACATGCTCAACAACGTGGCCGTGCTGGGCCATGGCCACCCACGCATGGTGGCCGAGTCGGCGCGGCAATGGTCGTTGCTCAACACCAATTCACGCTTCCACTATGCGGCCATTACCGAGTTCTCGGAGCGGCTGCTCGACCTGGCGCCCGACGGCTTCGACCGGGTGTTCATGGTCAATAGCGGCACCGAGGCCAACGACCTGGCAATCCGCCTGGCCTGGGCCTTCAGCGGTGGGCGCGACATGCTCAGTGTGCTGGAGGCCTATCATGGCTGGTCGGTGGCCACCGATGCCATTTCCACCTCCATCGCCGATAACCCCAAAGCCCTGGAAACCCGCCCCGGCTGGGTGCACCCGGTGGAAGCGCCGAACACCTTCCGCGGGCGCTTTCGCGGTGCCGACAGCGCCGCCGACTACCTGCGCGACGTAGACGCCAAGCTGGCCAGACTTGACGCCAGCGGCCGGCAGTTGGCGGGCATCATCTGCGAGCCGGTCTACGGAAATGCCGGTGGCATTGCCTTGCCGGCCGGCTACCTGAAAGCCGCCTACGCCAGCGTGCGGGCCCGTGGCGGGGTGTGCATCGCCGATGAAGTGCAGGTGGGGTACGGCCGCCTGGGTGAGTATTTCTGGGGTTTCGAAGAGCAGGGCGTGGTGCCGGATATCATCACCATGGCCAAAGGCATGGGCAACGGCCAGCCCCTCGGCGTGGTGATCACCCGCCGCGAAATCGCCGAAGCCCTCGAGGCCGAGGGTTACTTCTTCTCTTCGGCTGGGGGCAGCCCGGTGAGTTGCCGCATCGGCATGGCGGTGCTGGATGTGATGGAAGATGAAGGCCTGTGGGACAACGCCCGCGACACAGGCCGCTACTTCAAGGCCAGGCTACAGGCGCTGGTAGACCGACACCCGCTGGTGGGCGCTGCCCATGGCTCGGGCTTCTACCTTGGGCTTGAGCTGGTGCGTGACCGCGACACCCTGGAACCGGCCACGGAGGAAACCATGGTGTTGTGCAATCGCTTGCGTGACCTGGGTATTTTCATGCAGCCCACGGGGGATTACCTGAACATCCTCAAGATCAAGCCGCCGATGTGCACGACGCGGGCCAGCGTGGATTACTTTGTCGACAGCATTGACCGGGTGCTGGCTGAAGGGGTGTGATGGTTGGGTGTTCGCCTTGAAGCAGTTGGCGCTTGCAAGCTCGAGCGCCGAAGTGCTTTTTCATGCTGCATCCCCTACCCTCCCAGCCCGGCGTCTGTTCTTTCAAGGTAACCACCATGGCCTTCACCAGCGACTCCCTGGCAATCTTCCTGGCGGTGCTGGAAGCGGGCTCCTTTTCAGCTGCGGCACGCAAGCTGGGGCGGGTGCCATCGGCCGTCAGCATGGCGATCGCTCAGCTGGAGGCGGAGCTGGACCTTGCGCTGTTCGACCGCACCACGCGCAAGGCCCTGCCCACCAGCGCCGCGTTGGCGCTGGAGCCGCAGGCCAGGCAGGTAATCTGCCAGCTGAACCTGCTGGATGCCCAGGCGCTGCAGCTGCACAAGGGCCTGGAAAAACGCCTCACCATCGCCATGGCCCCCGAGTTGCAAACCGGCGCCTGGAGCCAGCCGCTGCAGGCCCTGGCGCAGGAGTTTCCCAGCCTGGAAGTGGAGATCCGCTCCGCCACCCAGACCGAGGCCATCCGCCTGCTGCACGACGGCAGTGTGCAACTGGCCCTGGTGTTCGAAAGGCCTGGCATCGACGAGCGCGAATCCTTCCTGGAAGCAGGCAGCCAGTTGCTGGTGGCCGTGGCATCACCGCGCCATCCCGCAGGGCAGAACGGCGGCATGCCCCTGCTTGAAGAGGCCTTTGCCGAGCAGCGGCAGATCATCGTGGCGTCAGGCAAGGCCACAGGCTCCGACCCGCGCATGGTGCTGTCACGGCGTATCTGGCTAACCGACAGTTACCTGGCCACGCTGGACCTGGTGCAGTCGGGGCTGGGCTGGGCTTACCTGCCGCAGCCATTGGTCGAACCGCTGATCGCCTCTGGCGCGCTGGCCGAAGTACGCTTCGACAACATGGCCAGCCGGTTGCGCCTATGGGTAGACATCATCTGGGTCAAACCGCGCCCGCTGGGGCTCGGTGCCCGGCGCTACCTGGAGATCATGCGCAAACTGTTCGAACAGGAGCCGCCCAGGGCATGAAGCCACTTGCCGGCCGGTTCAACCCGCCGGCGCCACCAGCCGATAGCCCACCCCGGGTTCGGTCATGATATAGCGCGGGGCAGTCGGGTCGTCGCCAAGCTTTTGCCGCAGATGCCCGACCACGATGCGCAGGTAGTGGGTATCGTCCACATGGGTGGGGCCCCAGATATCCTTCAACAGCTGCTGCTGGGTGATTACCCGGCCTGGGTGGCGGGCCAGCTGCGCCAGCAGCGCATATTCCTTGCGCGTAAGGGCCACCTCGGCCCCGTCGAGGGTGACACGGCGAAATGCGAGGTCCACGGTCAGCGGCCCTAGGCGCAGTGTAACCTCGGCGCCCTCTGCTTGCGGCACCTGGCGTAACAGCGCCCGCACCCGCGCCAGAAACTCCTGGATGCCGAACGGCTTGGTCACGTAATCGTTGGCGCCACCGTCCAGGGCATCCACCTTCTGCAGTTCGCTGGCGCGCACCGACAACACCATCACCGGTACCGCACTCCATTCACGCAGCTCGCGCAGCACGTGCTGGCCGTCCATGTCTGGCAGCCCCAGGTCGAGCACCACCAGGTCAGGCTTGCCCAAGGCGGCCTCGGCCAGGCCCTGGGCGCCGGTGGCCGCCTCGAGCACCTTGTAGCCCTGGGATGCCAGGCTGATGCGCAGGAACTTGCGAATCTGCGGTTCGTCATCAATGACCAGCAAGGTGGCGGTGTGGCTCATGGCATTTCACTTTCGCTTTGAGGTTGGACGGGGAGCGGCAAGCATAGGGTGATGCAGGTGCCCTTACCATCAATGCCGTCGTCGACCAGAATCTGCCCCCCATGCGCACCGATCATGCCCTGGCAGATCGCCAGGCCCAGCCCGGTGCCCTGCCCGCCCCGGTCGCCACGGGCGGCGGTGTAGAACATGTCGAAGATTTTCGCCCGGTCAGCCAGGGGAATACCGGGCCCTTCGTCGCTGACGGCCATGCGCAATTGCGGGTGGTGCACGGTTACCTGCAACTGCAAACGGCCTGCAGGCGGCGAAAAGCGCGCGGCGTTTTCCAGCACGTTGACCAGTGCCTGCTCGATCAGCGCGGCGTGCACGAACAGCAGCGGCAATTGCGCAGGCACGTCAGTGTGCACCTGCAAGGGCGCCAGCACTGCACGCAGGCGCTGCAAGGCACTGCCGACAATGTCGGCCGGCGCTACCCAGTCACGGGCCAGCTTGAGGCTGCCGTGGCCCAGGCGGGTCATGTCCAGCAGGTTCTGGATGTAGCGGTCCAGGCGCTCCGCCTCGTTGCGGGTGCCCTCCAACAGCTCGCGGCGGTCGCTCACCGGGATCGCTTCGCCCAGTGCCAACAGGCTGTCGATACTGCCGCGCATGGCCGTCAGCGGCGTGCGCAGGTCGTGGGACACCGATGCCAGCAAGGCACTGCGCAGTTGCTCGGTTTCACCTTGCAGGCGCGCCGCCTCCAGCTGTTCGGCCAGGTCCGCGCGGGCCAAGGCCTGGGCCAAGGGTTGCCCCAACGCCCGCAACAGGCGCCGATGCGGGTCGCCCAGGGGCTGACCGGAGCGCAGGCAAACCCCCAGCAGCGCCAGGGGGGCTTCATCAACCACCAATGGCCACCACCACCAGCGGCCATCCGGCAGCGTATCACTGCCGCGGCCTGCCGCCTGGCAATGCTGCCAGGCCCACTGCGCCGCCGCCTGTTCAGTGGCGCTGAAGCGCGGCACCTCGCCACTGGCCACCTGCAACTGGCCCTCGGCATCGCGCTGTAGCAGGCACACCTGCAAGCCTTGCTGGCCATCAAGGTACTGGCTGGCGGCAGTGAGCACCGCCTGGCGGTCGGTCGCCACCGTCAGCCGGCGTGACAGGTCGAGCAACTGGCTGGTTTGCGCCTGGGTTTCACGCAGGGCCTGCAACTGGCGGCGCTGACGGGCCGCCAGGTTACCGGTGAGTGCAGCCATCAGCAGGAAGAACACCAAGGTCAGCACGTCTTCTTCGCGCTGGATGCTCAACGAGAAATTCGGCGGGATGAACAGAAAGTCGTAGGCCAGAAACGACAACAGCGCGCACGCCAACGCTGGGCCCAGGCTGCTGCGCACTGCCACCAGCAGCACTGCCGCCAGAAACACCAGCGATATGTTGGGCAACGCCAGCACGCTGGCAACCGCCCAGGCCAGGCCGGCTGCCGTCACGGTAGCCAACAGCGCCAGCACGTAATGACGCCACACCCAAACCTGCCGCACCACTGGCCGTGGTGCCGGGCGCTGCGCGTCACGGGCCAGTACGTTGACCTCCAGGCCGTGGCTGGCACGCAGCAGCCGCGTGGCCACACCCGCCCCGAACAGCCGCCGGCGCAGGCGCTGTCGGGTCTGCCCCACCAGCACCAGGCTGGCGCGCCGCTCGGCCGCGTGCTGAATCAACGTGTGCGCCACCTCCCCTGCCCGCAGCACCACCACCTCGCCGCCCAGGCGCTCGGCCAGCTGCTGCGCCGCCTGCAGGCGCTGGCGGCCTGCTTCGTCACGTACCCCGCCGTTGTCCACATGCACCAGGCTCCACGGCAGGTGCCGACGCTGCGCCACACGGCTGGCATGACGCACCAGCCGTTCAGCCTGATCGTCACCGTCAACGCCCACCAGCAAACGCCCACGCAAGGCAGGTGCCGCCTCACCCCGCTGGCGGTAACCTTGGGCAACATCCACGTCCACCTGGGCCGCTGCGGCCTGCATGGCCAGTTCCCGCAGGGCGTTGAGGTTGCTCGGCGAGAAGAATGCATCCACCGCCGCCCGCGCCTGTTCTGGCACATAGACCTTGCCCGCCCGCAGGCGCTCCAGCAGTTCGCGGGGCGGCAGGTCGATCAGCAGCAGTTCGAAGGCATCCTGCAGCACCCAGTCCGGTACGGTTTCGCGGACCCGCACGCCGGTGATGTCCTGCACCTTGTCATTGAGGCTCTCAAGGTGCTGGACATTGAGGGTGGTGTACACATCAATACCGGCGGCCAGCAGTTCCTGCACATCCTGCCAGCGTTTGGCGTGGCGGCTGCCGGGGGCGTTGGTGTGGGCCAGCTCGTCGACCAGTACCAGGCCGGCAGCGCCCTGCAGCACGCCGTCGAGGTCCATTTCCTCCAGGGTGACGCCGCGGTACTGGCTGCGCAGCAGGGGTTGCTGTTTCAAGCCTGCCAGCAGCGCCTCGGTTTCGGCGCGCCCGTGGGTTTCCACCACTGCCGCCAGCACCGCCTGGCCCTGGCGCTGGCGGGCGTGGGCGTCCTTGAGCATGGCGAAGGTCTTGCCGACACCGGGGGCAGCGCCGAGAAACACCTTCAAGCGGCCCCGGCCGGTACGCGGTAGGGTGGCCAGCAGGGCGTCGGCGCGGGCGGAATCGCTCATGTTTCGGTCCTTGGGTTCTGCTTGGGTGAGGTGCGTCGTTCGGGCCTGCTGGGCACGCCGTCGCGAGCTGCGCGCGTGCCTGCTATTGTCTCGACGGCTAGTCGCTCAGGCGGGCCAATGCCTGGTTGAGCGCCAGCACATTGACCACCGGAGGGCCAATCAACGGGTGCAGGGTGGCTTGTTCCAGCAAGCCTTGCAAGCGCGCCGGGGGCAGGTTTCGCGCTGCCGCCACCCGGGGGATCTGGTAGGCCACAGCCTCTGGCGGCAGGTGCGGGTCCAGGCCGCTGCCAGAGGTTGTGAGCAGCGCCAGCGGTACCGGCCCAAGTTGCGCCTGGTACAGCTGCGCAGCGTCGCCCTTCACGCGCTCGGCCAGGGCCGGGTTGCCCGGCGACAGGTTGCTGGCCGCACTGGCGACAGTGGCATAGGCGCCTGCCGAAGGCCGCGAATGGAACCACGCATCGCCCGTGAACGCCTGGGCAATCAACGCCGAACCGCGCACTTGGCCCTGCTCGTCACGCACCAGGCTGCCGTTGGCCTGGGTGGGGAACACAAGCTGGGCAAGACCGGTCACGGCCAGGGGGTACAGCGCACCCGTCAACAACGTCATCAACAGCACCAGGCTCAAGGCCGGGCGTAGGTAAGCATTCATGTTGGCCTCCTCAGACCAGGTGCAACGCGTTGAGCAGCAAGTCGATCAGCTTGATCCCGGCGAACGGCACGACGATGCCGCCCAGCCCATAGATCAGCAGGTTGCGCCGCAGCAGCTGCGCGGCGCTGGCGGCCTGCACCCGCACCCCGCGCAGCGCCAGCGGGATGAGCACCACGATGATCAGTGCGTTGAACACGATGGCAGACAGAATCGCGCTCTGCGGGCTGGCCAGGTGCATCAGGTTCAGCGCCCCCAGTTGCGGGTAGATGGCGGCAAACAACGCCGGCAGGATGGCGAAGTACTTGGCCACGTCGTTGGCAATGGAAAAGGTGGTGAGCGCGCCACGGGTCACCAGCAGCGCCTTGCCCACCTGCACCACGTCCAGCAGCTTGGTGGGGTCGCTGTCCAGGTCGACCATGTTGGCGGCCTCGCGGGCAGCCTGGGTGCCATCGTTCATGGCCATGCCTACGTCTGCCTGGGCCAGCGCTGGGGCGTCGTTGGCCCCGTCGCCGCACATCGCGACCAGGCGCCCGTCGTTCTGCTCCTGGCGAATGCGGGCCAGCTTCTTCTCAGGCGTTGCTTCGGCCAGCACGTCATCGACCCCCGCCTCGGCGGCGATGGCAGCGGCCGTCAGGGGGTTGTCACCGGTCACCATCACGGTGCGGATACCCAGTTTGCGCAATTCGGCGAAACGCTCGCGGATACCCGGCTTGACCACATCCTTGAGGTGGATCACCCCCAGCAGGCGCTTGTCGACGCATACCAGCAATGGCGTACCGCCGCTTTGGGCAATGCGTTCTATCTCGCGGGCCAGCACGGCTGGCACGTCCATGCGCTGCATGCCAACAAAGGCCAGCACCGCGTCCACCGCGCCCTTGCGGTAGCGGCGCGGGCCCACATCAATGCCCGACAGCCGCGTCTGCGCGGTGAATGCCACCGGCTCGAACTGGCCAGCAGCCGGTTCGACGAAGTCGTGCAGCTGGCGCAGGTATTCCACGATCGATTTGCCTTCGGCCGTGTCATCGGCCAGCGACGCCAGCAAAGCGCCCTCCCCCAGCTCGCGCGGGGTAATGCCAGGTGCCGCATGCAAGGCGCTGCAGCGGCGGTTGCCGAAGGTGATGGTGCCCGTCTTGTCGAGCATCAGCGTGTGCACGTCGCCGGCCGCCTCCACTGCGCGGCCCGAGCGGGCGATGACGTTCAGGCGTACCAGGCGGTCCATGCCGGCGATACCGATGGCGGAGAGCAGCCCACCGATGGTGGTGGGGATCAGCGTGACCAGCAACGCGGCCAGGAAAATCAGCGGCAGGCTGCCACCGACGAAGTGGGCGAACGGCTGCAAGGTCACCACCACGATCAGAAATACCAGGGTCAGCCCGATCAGCAGGATATCCAGGGCAATCTCGTTCGGGGTTTTCTGCCGGCGGGCGCCTTCGACCAAGGCCACCATTCGGTCGAGGGTCGATTCACCGGGGTTGCTGACGATGCGGATCACCAGCCAGTCAGACACCAACCGAGTGTTGCCGGTAACCGCCGAGCGATCCCCGCCCGACTCACGAATCACCGGGGCGGACTCACCGGTAATGGCGGCCTCGTTGACGGCGGCGATGCCTTCGATGACCTCGCCGTCGCCGGGGATCATCTCGCCAGCCTCCACCCGTACCACATCGCCTTTGCGCAGCGCACTGGCGGCGACCGCCTCGTAGCTGCCATCGCCCAGGCGGCGCCGGGCAGCCAGGCCTTGGCTGCCTGCCTTGAGGCTGTCGGCGCGGGCCCTGCCGCGGCCTTCGGCCAAGGCTTCGGCGAAATTGGCGAACAGCACGGTAAACCACAGCCACAGCGCGATCTGCACGGCGACGCCCGTGCTCACCCCGCTGTCGGGTGCCAGGCACAACAGCGTGGTCAGCAGCGCGGTGATGGCCACCACCAGCATGACCGGGGATCGCTTGAGCTGGCGCGGGTCGAGCTTGATGAACGCCTGCACCAGGGCCGGGCGCCACAGGGCAGCCAGGCGGGTCTGGTCGACGGAGGCGTGCCGGGCCTTCACTTCAGGAATGGGCATGTTCATGGTGAGTCCTCAGTAGACCTGGCTCAGGTGTTCGGCGACCGGCCCAAGGGCCAGTGTGGGCAGGAAGGTCAGCCCCCCTACCAGCAGGATGGTCAGCAGCAGCAGGCCGGTGAACAGCGGCCCATGGGTCGGGAAACTGTTAAGCCCCTGCGCAGCGCTGCGCTTCGCCGCCAGGCTACCGGACAGCGCCAGCACCGGGAGGATGTAGCCGAAGCGCCCGATCAGCATCGCCAGCGCGATCATCAGGTTGTGGAACACGGTGTTGGCGCCAAACCCGGCGAACGCCGAACCGTTGTTGGCAGCACCCGAGGTATAGGCATACAGCAGTTGGCTGAAGCCGTGGGGCCCTGGGTTGCTGATGGCCGCTGCAGGGCCTGGCAGGCTGGCAGCGATGGCCCCGAGCACCAGCACGCCGACCGGCATCACCAACAGGGTCGCCACCAGCAGTTGCACCTCACGCGCCTGCAGTTTCTTGCCCAGGTACTCGGGTGTGCGGCCAATCATCAGCCCGGCCAGGAACACCGCGATCAACACGAACAGCAGCATGCCGTAAAGGCCCGCCCCCACCCCGCCGAAGATCACCTCACCGACCATCATGTTGATCATGGCGACCATGCCGGTCAGTGGGTTGAGGCTGTCGTGCATGGCATTGACCGAACCATTGGAAGCGGCCGTGGTGGTAGCCGTCCACAGCACCGAGCCCGTTACGCCGAAGCGGCTTTCCTTGCCCTCCAGCGGTGCGGTCTGCTGCACCTGGCTGCTTTGCAGGGCCGGGTTGGGCTGGTGTTCGGACCACAGCGCGGTGGCGCCACCGATCAGGAACAGGGCCAGCATGCAGGCCAGAATCGCGCGGCTCTGGCGCAGGTCTTTCACGTAGTGGCCGAAGGTGAACACCAAGGCCACCGGGATGAGGATGATCGCGCCTACCTCCAGCAGGTTGCTCAACGCCGTGGGGTTCTCGAACGGGTGCGCGGAGTTGACGCCGAAGAAGCCACCGCCGTTGGTGCCCAGCTGCTTGATGGCGATCTGGCTGGCAGCAGGGCCCAGCGGGATGACCTGTTCGGCACCTTGCAGGGTCATGGCACGGGCATAGTCGGTGAAGGTTTGCGGTACGCCCTGCCACACCAGCAGCAGTGCCAGCACCAGGCACAGAGGTAACAGGCCGTAAAGGGTGGCACGGGTCAGATCGACCCAGAAATTACCCAACGTGGCCGACGTGCGCCGTGCAATGCCGCGGCACAGGGCAACCAGCACTGCCAGGCCTGTGGCGGCGCTGACGAAGTTCTGCACGGTCAGCCCGAACATCTGGCTCAGGTAGCTGACGGAAGCCTCGCCGCTGTAGGCCTGCCAGTTGGTGTTGGTCACGAAGCTCACGGCCGTGTTGAGTGCCAGTGACCATTCCTGCCCTGGCAGGTGCTGGGGGTTCAAAGGCAAATGGCCTTGCAGCAACAAAACCCCGAACAGCAGCACGAACCCGGCCAGGTTGAACGCCAGAAGGGCCAGCGCATAGTGCCGCCAGCCCTGCTCATGCCCTGGCGACACCCCTGCCAACCGGTAGCACGCCCGTTCGACCGGGCCCAGCACGGGGGTGAGCCAGGTGCGCTGGCCTTCCATGACGTTGTAGTAGAAGCGCCCGAGCCAGGGTGCAGGTAAAAGGACGATGGCAAAAAATGCCAGCAGCAACGCGACGTCGTAACTGTGCATGGGCGCCACCTAGCTGCGGTCGGCGCACAACAGCGCCACCAGCAGGTAAACCGCCAATGCCACTGCCAGCAGCAGTGACAACCCGTCGAGTACGTTCATGGATGGTTCTCCCCTTGGTGCGGCAGTGGCCGCTTTGGGGGAATTGTCCGGTTCAGGCGCGTAAAGGGGCGAGATCGCTCAGGGGGGCTTGGTATAAAGAATGCGTAAAGATCTGACCTGGGCGAGCCTACGGGGCGTCAGGCAGACGGCGGCTGTTCGGCATTGCGGCTCCAGTCCAGCAGCAGGCTGTAGCCCACCGCCAGCAATGTCGGCCCGATGAATAGCCCAATGAAGCCAAAGGCCAACAGCCCGCCGAAGACGCCCAGCAGCACGATGACCAAGGGCAGGTCGCCACCGCGGCTGATCAGGTAGGGCTTGAGCACGTTGTCCACGCCGCTGATGACGAAGGTGCCCCAGATGCTCATGAACACGGCCATGCCGTAATCCCCCTTCCACACCAGCCAGCCGGTGACCGGAATCCAGGCCAGCGGCGGGCCCATGGGGATCAGGCTGAGCATGAAGGTAACCAGGCCCAGCACGATGGCGCCGGGCACACCCGCAATCAGGAAGCCGATCATGGCCAGCAGGCCCTGCGCCGCGGCAGTACCGATGACCCCGTTGACCACGCGTTGCACGGTGCCGGCGACCAGGTTGAGGTAATACTCGGCACGTTCGCCCATCAGCCGGTGCAGCAAGCGCAGCACGAACGCCGACAGGCGTGGGCCGTCACGGTAGAAGAAAAACACGAACACCAGGCTCAGGGTGAGCTCCAGCACCCCGCTGCCGATCTGCGCGCTGCGGGCCAGCAACCAGTTGCCCACCTGCCCCAGGTAGGGCTTGACCGACGCAAGCAGTGCAGCGCCCTGCTGGTCCAGGGACTGCCACCCACTCACCAGCCGTTCACCGACGAAAGGCAGGCTGCCTACCCAGGCGGGGGCGTCTGGCAGGCCATCGACCTGCACATCCCGCACGAATGCCGTGGCGTCACGAATGTGGTCGGCCAGGTTGAAGCCCAGCCACACCAGCGGCAGGGCCACGATAAGAATCCAGGCGGTGGTCAGCAGGCTGGCTGCCAGGGTTTCGCGACCGCCCAGTGCGCGGGTGAGCAGGCGCATCACCGGCCAACTGGCGAAGGCCAGGATCGCGCCCCACAACAGGGCCGAGATGAAAGGCGCCATGACCCACAGGCCAGCGCCCAGCAGTGCCAGCAGCAGGATCTGGACCAGCAGGCGGTCGTTGTTAAGCATGGTGTTGCTCGTTCAGCGGATCAGTTCGAGGTGCAGGCCATCGGTTGGCGCATCACCCGTTTCGAGGCGCGCACTGCGTACCCCGGCCTTTATCAGTGCCTGGCGCCAGTCTTCGGCCTTGGCACCGCTGAGGCTTGCCCGCAGCGTGCTGTCGAGGTTCAGGCTACGCGCCAACAGGGTGGCCCAGTCAGCGTTGGGCGCTGCCAGGTCCGGGTAGTCGAGCTTGCCGGTGTCGCGCATTTCGCGCAGTACGGTGGCGGCGGTGGGCAACAGATCGCCAAGCGGGCTGGCTGCGACGAATTCTTCGACATGCAGGTAGGCACGGCGGTTGCCGCGGGTGACGCTGTACAGCGCGACCAGGGTGTCGGCTTGCTCTGCGGAGCGGCGCAGCAGGATAAATGCCTGCTGCTCGTCACCCCCATTGAGGCGGGCATTGGCGAACACGTCGTTGGCCCAGATGCTGGCCTCGCCACAATCGCGGCCCTGGCACCAGAACAGCGGGTAGCCGCCCGCCTGCTGCAGGGCCTCGCGGGCACTGGTGAACGCTTCGCGGGCGGTGCGTTCGACCGGCAGTTCGTAGGTAACCGAACTGACCTGGCCACGGCTTTCGACCTTGTTTTCAACCCGCAGGCGGCCGCTGATCTTGCGCAGCGGGCCCATGGGGTAAATGCGCTCCTGCTCCACCGATGGCCGCTGGTCGACCACCTTGGCATCTACCGGCACCGGCAGGGTGCTGGCCCACAGCAACGGGCTGGCCAGCGCAAGGCCGGCCGCCAAGGCGCAACGCAGGGCAATGGGCGCGCTCATTGGCGAACCACGCGGCGCGCGGCGCCGAGGTGAAGCATGTGGATGTCTGGCAGTTGCATGGTTGTCTCCCTGATCAACCCGCCAAGCCTCGACACTTGTCCGGTGCAAGTCAAGCAAAGCCAAAGAAGCGATTGAAACAGTCTGCGACAAGCTGCGCCCCCTGCTCATCGTTCAGGTGCAGGTGATGGCCACCGGGCAGTGTCACCTGCTCGAAGGGTAGCTGCTCCAGCAGCGGCGTGTTGCGTGCCAGCATGCCACTCTGTGCAACCACCAGCCGCACCGGGCAACTGACCCGCATCACGTAGGCCATCGCCTGCGCTTCGCTGAGGCGCACCGGCGATGGCAGGGTCAAGCGGCTGTCACTGCGCCAGCTGTAACCCCCCGGCACCGGCATCAGGCCCCGCTGGGCCAGCAGCTCGGCGGCCTCGCGGCTGACGGCCACCATGCCTTTCATCCTGGCGTGCACGCCTTGCTCCTGGGTGGCATACACCGACTTGCGCTTGCCATCGAGCCGCAGTTGCGCCTGCAACGCCATGCCCAGTCGCTCGGCGGCATCCTGTTCACCGCCGGTGGGCGGGATCACGCCGTCGATCAGGGCAAGGTGGCTGACCCGGTCGGGCAAGGCAGCGGCCAGTTGCACACAGATGATGGCCCCCAGCGAATGCCCAAGCAGCGCGAACCGCTGCCAACCCAGCTGCTCAGCCACCCGCAGCACGTCATGGGCATAGTCTGCCAGCGCATAACTGGCACCCGGGGGGCGATGCTGCGAGTACCCATGGCCTGCCAGGTCCAGCGCCACGATGCGCAGGCCCTTGAGCCGTGTGGCCAGGTGCGCGAAGCTGTTGGCGTTGTCCAGCCACCCATGCAGGGCAATGACCGGCAGGCCGTCCTCGGGGCCGAACAGATGGGCGGCCAGCTCGATATGGCCGAGGCTCAGGCGAACCTCTTCCACCGCCGCGCTCATGCCTGCCCCCAGCGGTCGAATAGCCCCTTCAACAGGCTGGCGGTGTCGGCGGGCCGCTCGAGCGGGAACATGTGCCCACCTGGCACGCTGTGAAACTCCCCCCGCGGCATGCCACGCACGGTGAAGGTATGGTGGCGGCGGATGACGTCGCTGCGCTCGCCGCACACCATCGCCAACGGTACCTGCAGCTGGCGAGCAGGCGCCGGGCTGGTATGGGGGATACTGCGGTAGATGCTGATTTCGGTGGCGGGGTCGAAGCGCAACTGCAGTTTCTGCTGCTGCTCAAGAAGCCCGTGCTCGATGTACGCGTCCAGGCACTCCGGGTCAAATTGGCGGAACAGCGATTTGCCGGCGAAATACTGCCGCGCGCTGTCCCGGTCATCGAACTCCGAACGGCGGCCCAGCGTACGCCCTGCGGGGGTGATGCGGTCGATGAACCCCAGCCGCTTGGCGATGCGCAGCAGCCACTGATCGGCACGGGTAAGCACGGGTGAGTCGAGCATTACCACACCGCGGTAAAGGTCGGGCCGGCGCAAGGCCGCGTGCAGGTGCAAAACGCCCCCCAGCGAGTGGCCCACCCCCCATACCGGTTGCGGTTGCAACGCCAGGTGATGCAACAGCTCGTCCACCAGGTTCTGCCAGTTGTCATCCACCGGAAAGCGCGGGTCGTGGCCATGCTGGGGCAAGTGCTGCACGTGGTAGTCGGGCGCCAGGGCAGCGAACAGCTTGCCGTAGGTGGCCGATGGAAAGCCGTTGGCGTGGGCGAAGAAGATCGGCTGCGACATGGCGCGTATCCGGGCGATGGGTGATGGCCCATTGTCGGCACCCGCGCACGTTCAGGCAACGTTCGGATAGGTCATCGGCAAGGGCAATCAGGTCACGCCGAGCGGTCGAAGCTCGCCAGCGAGCGGCGTAGGCAAGCCTGAATGCAAGCCTGCTGGCTTTCCAGCGCCTCGCGGGCCAGGCGCTGCTCGGCGGCGTCGAGCCCCAGCCGGCGCAGGGCCAGGCAGCTGATCTGCAGCAAATGGGCAACATGCAGGCAGGCCTCTTGCAGGGCCCGCAGGTCAGCTTCGATAAGCTCACGGGTGGCAGGCTCCAGGCTGGCGGCGCTGACCTTGCGCATCAGCTGGTAGAACCTGGCATCGGCCACCTCCCGCAGCAGCGTATGCTGGGCAAAATCAAGCGCAACGCCCTGCTCTACCTTGGCCACGGTGGACTGCAGGTCCAGCGAATTCAACAATTCCCAGATATCGCCTGTCATGCAAGCCGCCTTGAGCGCGAAGTGTGCGGCCAAGCTAGCAACAGGCCAGCACCCGGGGCAACTGACAGAAATGCCAGTTGCCCACTGAAGAACGTTCACCCATGGCGCCCGCTCACGCAGGCGAATGGATGCCTCTGAGCGTCATCAGCCCGGCCAGTGGCCAGTCGCCTTCCAGTTCAGCCAGGCTGGCTGTGCTCATGGCCGCAGGCCGCTGGTGAGCCCCCTGCTCGAGCATCGTCACCAGGTGGCCGACCAGGGGCTGGTGGCTGACCAGCAACACATGCTGCAAGCCCAGTTGCTCGATTTCGCCGATCACCTGCTGCACGTCGCTTTCAGGGGTCAGCCAAGGCACGGTGCGGACCGGTTCGGTAAAGCCGAGGGTGCCATGCACCAGCGCAGCGGTTTGCTGGGCCCGTACATACGGGCTGGCGATTATTGCCTGCAAGGGTTTGCCCAACAGGCGTGCGGCGCTGTGCAGCACCTGTTCGCGGCCATGGGCAGTCAGGCGCCGTTCGGCGTCCGTGTTGGCCCGTGGTTCGGCTTCGCCGTGGCGCAATACCCACAGGTTCACAGCTTGGGTTCCTCATCGCGAACCGGGTGCGCGGCCTCACCTTCGGGGGCACGCGGGGCTGGCCAGTCAGCGAACGGCCAGGGCTTCTGATCGGTGTGGAAAGTGCCGAAACGGCCGATCTGGGCCAGGAACTGGCTGAGGCTGTCGCCGAAATTCATCAGGCTTGCGCTGGGGGCACCATAGATCAGGCGATAGATCAGCTGCACCAGCACCAGGCCGCCGAGCAGCAGCTCGGCCAGTTGCCACACCACTGCAAACACCAGCATCCACACCACCCGCAGGATGATGGACTCGCGCTGGGCGCGTTCGGGGGTATCGTTCATGTTTCGCTCCTTGCTGCGACGAAGGCCACCTGCGGCTCAGTTGAAGCCGCTGATGGAAATGAAATCGACATCGGTCTTGGGCTCGGCGCGCATCAGGTGCTCGATGACCTGATCCAGCGTACGGCCTTCAAACAAAATGGCATGCAGGCCCGCCACCAGCGGCATGTAGATTTGCGCCTGCTGGGCCTTGGCCTTGAGCACCTTGAGGGTGTTGACGCCCTCGGCCACTTCGCCCAGGCGGTTGACCGCCTCTTCAAGGCTAAGGCCCTGGCCCAGGGCATGGCCAACCTGGTAGTTACGGCTTTTGGGCGAGGAACAGGTGACGATCAGGTCACCGACACCCGCGAGCCCGAGGAAAGTCATGGGGTTCGCGCCCTGGCTTACCGCAAAACGGGTCATCTCGGCCAGGGCACGGGTAATCAGCATGCTCTTGGTGTTCTCGCCCATGCCCAGGGCCACCGCCATGCCGGCGATGATGGCGTAGACGTTCTTCAGCGCCCCGCCCAGCTCGACGCCAAACCGGTCGCCACTGGCGTAGACCCGGAAGGTACGCCCATGCAGCACCTCCTGTACCTGCTGGCACAGCAGCTCGTCTTCACTGGCCACCACCGTTGCGGTCAACGCATGCTCGGCGATTTCCCGGGCCAAATTGGGGCCGGACAGCACGCCGATACGTGCCTGAGGGGCGATTTCTTCGACGATCTGGCTCATCAGCTTAAACGTCTGCGCCTCGATGCCCTTGGTCAGGCTGACCAAGCCCTTGCCGCTGAGCAGCTCAGCATGGGGGGCCAGCACGCTGCGCAAGGCGCTGGACGGCAGTGCGACGAAGATCAGGTCGCACGCCTGCAACGTAGCCAGCAGGTCATTGACCGGTTCAACGCCGTCCTGCAGGCGAATGCCCTTGAGGTAGCGCGGGTTCTCGCGGTTGGCGCGCATGGCCTCGGCCTGGGCCGGGTCGCGCATCCACTGGCGCACGGGTACGCCATTTTCCGCCAGCAGGTTCGCCACGGCGGTGCCGAAGCTTCCGCCCCCCAGAACTGCAACAGGTTGCTGTTCAGTCATATCCAATCCGTTAAAGCCAAAAAGTAAGTGGCGACGGGCGCATTATACGGCTCGCCAGGCCCGCGCCAAGGCGGGTGGCGATAATCCCACAACCGGCGTACAACCCGGCGCAGATCACTGGCAAAACGCCAAAGGTCAGTTACCATGCCTGTTTAATTCAACTCTGATACAAGGCCGCTCCGTGTTCCCTGGCTCGCCCCCGTACCCGCACCTGCTCGTACTGACCGCCCTGTTCGGTGCGCCAGCCGTGGCCGACGACCTGTTCATCGACAATACCGACCTGCCACAGGTTCTGACCGCTACGCGGCTGAAACAATCCCCTGCGGCGGTGCCAGGCAGCATGACCGTGCTGGACAGCGAACTGATCCGCGCCAGTGGTGCACGGGATATCCCCGAACTGCTGCGCCTGGTCCCGGGCATGATGGTGGGTTATGGCGCGGGCAACCAGCCCACGGTCAACTACCACGGCAGCAACGCCAACGAGGCGCGCCGCATGCAGGTGCTGATCGACGGGCGTTCGGTGTACCGGGCCGGGCTGGCCACGGTGGACTGGAGCGATATACCGCTGGCCATGGAAGACATCGAGCGCATCGAGGTGTTCCGCGGGCCCAACACCGTCAGCTATGGCGCCAACGCACTGATGGCCGTGGTCAACATTCTCACCCGCAACCCGGCAGACAGCCATGGCACGCGCCTGAAAATGACCCGTGGCCAGAACGGTATCAATGACTTCTATGCCAGCCACGGCTTCGGCTGGGACGGCGGCGACATGCGCCTGTCGCTGTCGGGGCAGCAGGATGACGGCTTCGACCACAACCAGTTCGGCCAGGATTACCGGGACAGCCGCCGCGCCACCCGCTTCAACCTCAGCGCCAGCCACACCCTGGCGCCCGACCAGACCCTGGAATGGCAACTGGCAGCCAAGGAGGGCAGCAACCAGCGGCCCTATACGTACCAGCCCGTGTTCCCCTACGTCACCCAGCGCGGCGACAATGCCGATGTCGACGCCAAGGATTACGCAGGGTCAGTCCGCTGGAGCATCGACTTCAACCCGGATCACAGCCTGTACGTTCAAGGCTCGGCGCAGCACTTCGACCGCCAGCAAGTCTGGCGGGCGTGCGATGCGGCGTTGTCGTTCAGCCCCGAGCTCACGCGCCTGTGGCAGCTCAACCCCAACTACGCCGAGCAGGTGGCCCGTGGTGCCAACAACCCGCCCCCCAGCAGCAACCCGCAGGAGCAGGCGTTGGTGGAGGCCATCAAGGCGCAGTGGCAAACCGGCGGTGGCAAGAATGTGGTCTGCGGCGACGTCGACCAGAGCACCCGCGAAACCCGCTACGACCTGGAAATCCAGGACACCCTGAGCCTGACCGACAACCTGCGCCTGCTCAGTGGCATGAACTACCGGTATGATCGTGCCGACTCCCAGACCTACTTCAACGGCAGCGTCGATGACCAGACCTGGCGCCTGTTCGGGCAACTGGAATGGCGCGCCGACGAGCACTGGATCGTCCAGGGTGGCGCCATGCTGGAGGACTCGCGCCTGTCCGGCAGCTCGCTTACGCCGCGGGTGGCGGTCAATTACCTGATCACCCCGCGCCACGGCCTGCGGGCGGTGTACTCGGAGGCGGTGCGCTCGCCGGACATGTTCGAGAACAACGTCAACTGGAGCTACACAGTCACCAACCTCAGCCCGTATGCCTTCGGCCAGCAGCGCGGCCAGTACTTCGTCAAGACGCGCGGGCCTGGCGACCTGGAGCAGGAGCGCATGCGCTCACGCGAAGTGGGCTACAACGGCTACTTCAGCGATATCGACCTGAGCATGGATGTGAAGCTGTTCTACGACGAGATCACCGGGATGATCAGCGAGCCGCTGAAGAATAACCAGTACATCGCCAGCAATGCCAACCGCGCCCGCTTCAGCGGTAGCGAGGCGCAGCTTGACTGGCGCCCTACCCTGCGCGACCGGCTGCGGCTGACGTATGCCCATGTGGACGCCTGGGCCAGCAACCCGGATGACCGCCGCCTGAGTGCGCACAACAGCGGGTCGGCTGGCTGGATGAGGAACTGGGGCGACGGCTGGTCCAGTGCGGTGTTCTACTATGGCGACGATGCGCTCAACCAATACCGCTACGAACGCCTGGACCTGCGCCTGGCCAAGCGCTGGCGGGTCTACGGCAACAGCCTCGAGCTGGCCGCACTGTGGCAACAGCGCCTGGATGACGAGCCGACCACCGCCGTGCAGAACCGCTACGACAGCCGCCATCGGCTGAGCGTGAGCGCGGAGCTGGAGTTCTGATGGCCCTGCTGCTGCGCCTGATGCTGCTGTGTCTATGGCCAATGGGGCCATTGTCCGCCGGCGAAATCCTGCTGGTCGGGGCCCAGGACCAGCCGGGTATCCGCAGTTTCATTGCGGCCCTGGAAAGCCGCCGCCCCCATGACCACGTGCACTTTCAGTCGGCCACCGACCTGCCGCGCCCAGGCAGCCTGAAGCCGGATCAGCGCCTGGTACTGCTGGATAACGATGCACTGGAATGGCGCTTGTCGGAGAGCGCCGGCCCGCCGGCACTGGCGATGCGCGTAGGGCGGGTACAGGTTGAACAGCGCCTGGGAAAGTCCCGCCCCGGGTTTCTCACCTTGCTGTGGAGCGACCCGCCACTGGGCCGGCAACTGCGCCTGGCCCATTACCTGTTACCGCAAGCCCAGCGCGTTGGGGTGCTCTACGGTGAACACAGCCGCTTTTTGCTTGACGAACTGCGCCAGGCCGCAGGCCCCCTGGGGCTGGAGATCGTCGCCCAGGCGTGGTCAGACCCGCTCGATAGCCGCCCGCTTCAACACGTGCTGGCCAACAGTGATGTGCTGTTGGGGCTCGACGACCCTGACCTGTATAACTCCAAGACCGCGAAAAACCTGCTGTTGAGCAGCTACGGCCGGCAAATGGCACTGATTGGCCCGAACGCCGCATTCGTGCGCGCCGGCGCCCTGGCCAGCACCTACAGCGACCAGGACGACTGGATCGCGGTACTGGACCACCTGCTCGACCAAGCGCCTGCACGGTGGCCGCGCAGCCTGTACCCCCACCGGTTTGGGGTCAGCGGCAACCAGCAGGTGGCACGCGCCCTCGGCCTTGAACCCATCGACGTCAACGTTGCCGCCAAGGCGCTGGCCGAAGGAGCCCCCACGCCATGAGCAAACGCCTGAGCTGGGACATCCACACCCGCACCCAGATCATCAGCCTCGGCCCTGCCCTGCTGCTGACCCTGCTGCTGATCAGTTTCTTCACGTTCGTGCGCATCCAGGACTTGCGCCAGGAACTCAACCACACCGGCCAACTGATCGCCAACCAGTTGGCACCGGCGTCGGAGTACGGGGTGATTTCGGGTAACAATGAAGTGCTCGAAAGCCTCATGCGCGCCACCCTGACCATCCCGCACGTGCGCTTTCTGGAAGTGCAGGACAGCCGTAACCATATCCTGGTCTACGTTGAGCAGTCGGACGAAAGCATCAACCGCGCGCAGCGGGTGGAAGTGTTCCAGGCGCCCATCCGCCTGCAGCAAATCCGTCTGGAGAACGACTTCCTGCAGCAAGGCCCGAGCGCTGCACCGGCAATTGGCGATGACTACCTGGGCCGGGTGATCGTTGGCATGTCGGACGATGCCTTCAGCCAGCGCCAGCAGGAAATCGTCATAAAGGCGGCCGTACTGGCCCTGTTCGCCCTGCTGTTCACCTTTCTGCTGGCCCGGCGCCTGGCGTTGAACCTGGCCAAGCCAATCAGTGACATGGGCCATGCGGTGAAAGCCATTCAGCAGGGGCAGTACGACACACCTGTACCGGTGGTCGATGACAGCGAACTCGGCCACCTGGCCCGCCACATCAATAACCTGGCCCACGCCCTGGAACAGGCCAGCGCCGAGCAGAAACAGGCCATCGCCGAGCTGATCCAGGCACGGGAAGAAGCCGAGCAGGCCAACCGCGCCAAGTCGGACTTCCTGGCCATGATGAGCCACGAACTGCGCACGCCCATGAACGGCGTACTGGGTATGCTGCAACTGCTCGAAACCACCCCGCTGAGCAACGAGCAGGCCGACTACACGGCGGTGGCCAGCGAATCCACCGGGCACCTGCTCAAGGTCATCAACGATATTCTCGATTTCTCGCGGATCGAGCGCGATGCGCTGCAACTGGAGCACATCGATTTCAACCTCGGCGAACTCATCAGCAGTTGCGTGCAGTCATTCCAGCACACTGCCCAGCAACGGGGCCTGGGCCTGCAACTGGAACTGGCAGCCGATACGGCGCAGTTGCAGGTGAACGGTGACCCTACGCGCATCCGCCAGATCCTGCTGAACCTGATCGGCAACGCGCTGAAGTTTACCGAACATGGCCATGTGCAGGTGCAGGCGCGCTGGCAAGCCCTGGATGACCAGCTGATCTGGCTTACCTGTGACGTACGCGACACCGGTATCGGCATCGACAGCGAACGCCTCGAACTGATGTTCGTGGCGTTCCAGCAGGCCGACAGCTCGATCTCGCGCCGTTACGGTGGCACCGGGCTGGGCTTGTCCATCGCCCGAACGCTGGCCGAACGCATGGGTGGCAACCTGCGTGGCCAGAGCGGCGAGGGCCGCGGGTCCACCTTTACTCTGGAGATGCCCCTCACCCTCACTACCCGGCCTGCGGCGTCGGCAGCACCCGAACGGGGCCAACTGCAGTGGGTTGAAGGGCGCCAGGTGCTGCTGGTCGAGGACAACCTGGTCAACCAGAGCGTCACCGAGGCCATGCTGCGCAGCCTGGGCCTGGACGTAAGCACGGCCGACGACGGTCAACAAGCCGTCGCCCAGGTAGAACAGCAACGGTTCGATGCGATCCTGATGGATTGCGGCCTGCCGTTCATGGACGGTTTCGAGGCTACCCGCCGTATCCGCCTGCTGCCCAACGGCAAAGCCCTACCGATCATCGCCCTGACGGCCAATGCGTTACAGGGCGACCGCGAGCGATGCCTGGCTGCGGGCATGGACGATTACCTGAGCAAACCCTTGCGCCGCAGTGAACTGCAGCAGGTGTTGCAGCGTTGGCTGCCGGGGGAGGCAACCGCGACTGGCGATAAATGCTAAAGTGCGGCAGTCTTAAAGACTGGACAGGACGTTCTTCGGACCTGAAAATAGACGTTTCAGTGCACACCTGTACTTCTTTCGACAGGCGCACTGTGACTTTCACCACAACGCAATAGTCTACCTGTAGGCTGCCGCCCCGGACGCGATGCGTAACGGGCCGGCCGGGAAGATTCATCCCCTGCCGCAGGGGGTTATTGAGGAGCTCGCATGACCAAACAACACGCCTTTACTCGGGAAGACCTGCTGCGCTGCAGTCGCGGTGAGCTGTTCGGCCCAGGTAATGCGCAACTGCCCGCGCCGAACATGCTGATGGTCGATCGCATCACCCACATCAGTGAAGAAGGCGGCAAGTACGGCAAAGGTGAATTGGTCGCCGAGCTGGATATCACCCCGGACCTGTGGTTCTTCGCCTGCCACTTCGAAGGTGACCCCGTCATGCCAGGCTGCCTGGGCCTTGACGCCATGTGGCAGTTGGTCGGTTTCTTCCTCGGCTGGCAGGGCCTGCCAGGCCGCGGTCGTGCGCTGGGCTCGGGCGAGGTGAAATTCTTCGGCCAGGTGCTGCCCACCGCCAAGAAAGTCACGTACAACATTCACATCAAGCGCGTCCTGAAAGGCAAGCTGAACATGGCCATCGCCGATGGTTCTGTCAGCGTAGACGGCCGCGAGATCTACACAGCCGAAGGCCTGCGGGTCGGCGTGTTCACCTCCACTGACAATTTCTAAGGGTTATTCGCATGCGCCGCGTCGTTATCACTGGTCTGGGCATCGTATCGTGCCTGGGCAATGACAAAGCTACCGTCACCGAAAACCTGCGCAACAGCCGTTCGGGTATCCGTTCCAACCCGGAATACAAGGAAATGGGGCTGCGTAGCCAGGTTTCCGGGTCCATCGACCTCAACCTCGAAGAACTGATCGACCGCAAGGTCTTCCGCTTCGTCGGCCATGCCGCTGCCTATGCCTACCTGGCCATGCAGGACGCGATCAAGGATGCCGGCCTGACCGAAGAGCAGGTTTCCAACCCGCGTACCGGCCTGGTGGCAGGCTCCGGCGGTGCATCGACCCTGAACCAGATGGAAGCGCTGGACACCCTGCGCGAGAAAGGCGTCAAGCGTGTGGGCCCGTACCGGGTTACCCGCACCATGGGCAGCACCGTGTCGGCGTGCCTGGCCACCCCGTTCAAGATCAAGGGCCTGAACTACTCGATCTCGTCGGCGTGCGCCACGTCCGCGCACTGCATCGGCACCGCGCTGGAGCAGATCCAGTGGGGCAAGCAGGACATCGTGTTCGCCGGTGGCGGTGAAGAAGAGCACTGGAGCCAGTCGTTCCTGTTCGATGCCATGGGCGCCCTGTCGACCAAGCGCAACGACACCCCTGAACAGGCCTCCCGCGCCTACGACGCCGACCGTGACGGCTTCGTCATCGCCGGTGGCGGCGGCATGGTCGTGGTCGAGGAGCTGGAACACGCCCTCGCCCGTGGCGCCAAGATCTACGCCGAGATCGTCGGCTACGGCGCCACTTCCGATGGCTACGACATGGTCGCGCCAAGCGGTGAAGGCGCCATTCGCTGCATGCAGCAGGCACTGGCGACTGTCGACACCCCAATCGACTACCTGAACACCCACGGCACCTCCACCCCCGTAGGTGACGTTGCCGAGATCAAGGGCGTGCGGGAAGTGTTTGGCGGCAATGCGCCGAAAATCAGCTCGACCAAGAGCCTGTCGGGCCACTCTCTGGGTGCTGCCGGTGTACACGAGGCGATTTACTGCCTGCTGATGATGGAAAACAACTTCATCGCCGGCTCCGCCAACATCGACGAACTGGACCCTGAGGTTGCCGACCTGCCAATCCTGCGCAAAACCGAAGAAAACGCCAAGATCGACACGGTCATGAGCAACAGCTTCGGCTTCGGCGGCACCAATGCCACGCTGGTGCTCAAGCGCTGGGAAGGCAAGTAAGGCGCTGCTGCGGTAGATGCAAAACGCCCCGACTGGTTCGGGGCGTTTTTGTTTTCAGGCGTTTACTTGGGCTTGGGTAACACCGCCAGAAAGTTCTCGCGCGCGACCTTGTTGGCCACGGGTTCGGGCAAGGCGTCCAGAAACGGTTTGAACCCGTGCATCTGCTCGCCAAGGCTCCCGAACCGCCCTACCACATCCGACCCCAGCATGAACCGGTCGGGGTATTTCTGCACCAGCGCCAGCCATGGCTGCTGTGGCTTGCCCTGCTCATCCAGCAGGTAAGGCTCAAGCACGCTCCAAGACAGGTCCACATAGAGGTTGGGGTAATCCTCCAGCAGCCGGGTCAATACGGGGAGCAAGAAGTCCATGCGGGTCTGATGCCGGTGAATCTCCATGCTGCTGCCGGCATGGGCCCAGATGAAGCGTGTGTGGGGGTGATCGCGCAGGGGCTCCTCGATCTCCGCCAGGTACAACGGGTTACGCTCGCGCTTGGAGGTGATGTTCGAGTGCAGCAGCACCGGCAGGTCGCGCTCGGCGGCCAGGTGATAGATGCGCGTCATGGCCTCGTTATTGGCCCGCGGCGTCTCGCCACTGGTCAGCGCGGTCAGGTCGTCATGGCGGGTGAACACTTCACCGATGCCCTGCCACAAGCCTGGGTACAGGTCGAGCATGCGCTCGATGTGGCTCACGGCATTCTTGTCCACCGGGTTGATGCCGGTAAGAAAGGGATGAAAGCGCTGACGCTGTTCAGGGGGAAGTTTCTGGATGGCGGCCGCTACATAGGTGTCCGTGGCACTGTACCAATAGGCATCGGCGTCATCGCCGGCGTAATAGCGTGGCCGCTTGGGCTCGTCCTCGTGCCATTTCTTGGCAACCGGAATGCCGGAAATCATCGATTGGTCGATACCTGCGGCATCCATGGCCTTGAGCAGCGCAGGCATGCCCTCGGTTTCCTGGAAGAAATCCACATAATGCAGGTGAGCATCGCTGTAGCGGTACTCACGGGCCTGTGCCGCCTGGCATAGCCAGGCGGCTACAACGGCGCAGGCCAGCGCTTTGGCGTTCATGGTCAGCTTCCTTGTACGGGGACGAACCGAATAGACCCGCCAGCAGGCGGGACGGTTCAGCGCGCCCCTCTTACAAGCCCGCGCACTAGGGGTGGAACACTTCACTCAGCAGGTTGTGCATCGAGCGGAACGCCCGCTCGGCGGTACGCCTGTCGTACTGCATCTTGCCTGGTACGTTGGCGCCCGGGTCAGTGAAGGAATGAACCGCACCGCCATAGCTCAGCAGCTGCCAGTCCACCTTGGCTGCATCCATTTCCGCCTCGAACGCTGGCAGCTGGTCCTTCGGTACCAGCGGGTCGGACGCGCCATGCAACACCAGGACAGAGCCCTTGATGTTCTTTGCGTCATCCGGGTTGGGGGTGTCGAGGGTGCCGTGGAACGACACCGCAGCACGCAAATCGGCGCCTGAGCGCGCCAACTCCAGCGCACAGCAACCGCCAAAACAGAAGCCGAACGTGGCGGCCTTGCCAGGTGCCAGCAACGCCTTGGATTGCCCCAGTAGCTGCGCCAACGCTTCCTGCATGCGTTTGCGCAGCTCAGCGCGGTCATTTTTCAGCGGCATCATTGCAGCACCTGCCTCGTCGGCATTCGACGGGCGAACCGACTGGCCGTACAGGTCAGCGAGCAACACCACGTAGCCCTGCTCAGCCACCTCCTTGGCGATGCGCTCAGCCCCTTCGGCAATGCCCATCCAGTTCGGCGCCATTACCAGCCCTGGGCGGCCCAGGGCGCCCGGCTCATACACCAGGCGGCTTTCGTAGGTTTTGCCGGCCAGGTGATACACCAGCGACTCGACGATTACCTTGCTCATCCTTTACTCCTCAGGCGTGAACCATGAAAAAAGCCCGCCGAAGCGGGCTTTGCCATGCATCAATTCAAGCAGACAATTCGACCAGCAGCTTGTTCAGGCGCCGTACATAGGCGGCAGGGTCCTTCAGGCTGTCACCCGCGGCAAGCGCGGCCTGATCGAACAGGATGTGCGACAACTCGGCGAAACGGTCCTCGCTCTGTTCGTGGTCGAGCTTCTCGATCAGCGGGTGTGTCGGGTTGAATTCGAAGATCGGCTTGGAATCTGGCACTTTCTGGCCGCTGGCTTCCAGAATCTGGCGCATTTGCAGGCCCAGGTCCTGTTCTCCGATCGCCAGGATTGCCGGCGAGTCCGTCAGGCGGTGGGATACGCGCACCTCGGCCACGCTTTCACCCAGGGCAGCTTTCAGGCGCTCCACCAGGCCTTCCTTGTCCTTGGCGACTTCTTCCTGGGCCTTTTTGTCTTCTTCCGAATCCAGCTTGCCCAAGTCCAGGTCGCCACGGGCCACATCGACGAACGCCTTGCCATCGAATTCGGTGAGGTAGCTCATCAGCCACTCATCGATACGGTCGGTCAGCAGCAGCACTTCGATGCCTTTCTTGCGGAAGACCTCAAGGTGTGGGCTGTTCTTGACCTGCGCGTAGGATTCGCCGGTGAGGTAGTAGACTTTGTCCTGGCCCTCTTTGGCACGCGCCAGGTAATCGGCAAGGCTGACGCTCTGCTCGCCGCTTTCGTCATGGGTGGAGGCAAAGCGCAGCAGGCCGGCGATTTTCTCCTTGTTGGCGAAATCTTCGGCCGGACCTTCCTTGAGCACTTGCCCGAAGTTTTTCCAGAAGCCCTTGTACTGCTCAGGCTCGTTCTTGGCCAGTTTTTCCAGCATGTCCAGCACGCGCTTGGTCAGCGCCGTCTTCATCGAGTCGATGATCGGGTCTTTCTGCAGAATTTCACGCGACACGTTCAGCGACAGGTCGTTGGAGTCGACCACGCCTTTGATGAAGCGCAGGTACAGCGGCAGGAACGATTCGGCCTGGTCCATGATGAACACACGCTGTACGTACAGTTTCAGGCCACGGGGCGCTTCACGCTGGTACAGGTCGAACGGGGCACGGGCCGGCACGTACAGCAGCGAGTTGTACTCGAGCTTGCCTTCTACCTTGTTGTGGCTCCAGGCCAGCGGGTTTTCGAAGTCGTGGCCGATGTGCTTGTAGAACTCCTGGTACTCCTCGTCCTTGATCTCGGTACGCGGGCGGGTCCACAGGGCGCTGGCACGGTTGACGGTTTCCCACTCTTCAGCCGGCTGCTCTTCGCCTTCGGCCGCCACCTGTTCCTTGGGCAGCTGGATAGGCAGCGCGATATGGTCGGAGTACTTCTTGACCACGTTGCGCAGGCGCCAGCCATCGGCGAACTCCTGCTCGTCCTTCTTCAGGTGCAGGACAATGCGGGTGCCGCGCTCTGGCTTGTCGACGGTGGCCACTTCAAAGTCGCCCTCGCCCTTCGAGGACCAGTGCACACCTTCGCTGGCCGGTTGGCCAGCACGGCGGCTGTAGACATCGACCTGGTCGGCAACAATGAACGCCGAGTAGAAGCCAACGCCAAACTGACCGATCAGGTGCGAGTCCTTCTTCTGGTCACCGGTGAGGTTCTTCATGAAGTCGGCAGTGCCCGATTTGGCGATGGTGCCCAGGTGCGTGATGACATCTTCACGGCTCATGCCGATGCCGTTGTCCTCGAGGGTGACGGTGCCGGCATCTTTGTCGAAGCTCAGGCGGATCCTCAGGTCGGCATCGTTTTCGAACAGCTCGGGCTTGGCCAGTGCTTCGAAACGCAGCTTGTCGGCCGCATCGGAGGCGTTGGAGATCAATTCACGCAGGAAGATCTCCTTGTTCGAGTACAGGGAATGAATCATGAGGTGCAGCAGCTGCTTCACCTCGGTCTGGAAGCCCAGGGTTTCTTTTTGAGTCTCCACACTCATGGTCGTCACACTCCGATCTGATGGCAGTAGTCGCCAAGCGGCCCGGTTGGCTGCGTTGGCGGCGGATGACATGCAGATGGGGGCTGCCCGGATGATTTCAAGGGCTTTTGCGGTGCGAACCTTGAATGCACCTGCGCCAGGGTGAGCGAGGCGCCCCCCCCCGCGCGCCATGGCAGGACCCTGTAGACAGCAGAAGTGCCTGCACCTTAAAAACATGTTTATAGCTGTGAAATTACCGTGGAACTTATTTCAGAAGGCCCCACTCGAAGGAACAAGCCAACTTATTCCACCAAGGAGAAACACCCCCATGCGTAAACCATTTGCTTTTGCTCTGATGCTGGCTGCTGCCATGGGCCTGGCCGCTTGCGATAAAGCGAGCGAAGACAAAGCCCAGGACGCACAAGAACACCGTGAACAAGCCCAGGAAAAAATGGGTGATGCTCAGGACAAGATGAACGACGCTGCCAAGGAAAACGCCGAAGCCGCCAAAGACCAGGCCGAAGCCAACCAGAAGGCTGCTGAAGAGGCCGCCCCGGCCACCCCGGCGACCACTGTTCCGGCCGAACCTGCCAAGCAGTAATCGCGCCGTAAAAAAAACCCGACATTGTCGGGTTTTTTTATGCCTGAAATTATTAGGCTAACCGTTTCAGTCATTCACATTTGAACGCTGCCCGGGTACTTCGGTCGCTGAACTTTCCGTGGGCGTAAATACCATCACGTCCAGTACATCGGAATGGAACTCGCGGCGATACAGAATCAACACCACCCCCACGCTAATGCCCATGAACAACCACGGGCTGATGAACCAGCTCAACATCGCCATGCCGAAATAATACGACCGCAGGCCGAAGTTGAATTGGTTGGCAGCCAGCGACAGCACCCGCGCCGCACGCGCGGCAAACGCCTTGCGCTCCATTTCATTGACCTGGCGTTCGCCGATCATGGGTGCCGAGCCCACCAGCACCGCGGCGAAGTTGTACTGCCGCATGCACCAGCTGAAGGTGAAAAAGGCATACACGAACACCGTCGCCAGGCACAGCAACTTGATTTCCGACATCCCTTGGGAGGCCTGCTGAACCAGGGGCAAGTCAGCGAGCAGCGACAGGGCTCGGTCGGACGCGCCCAGCACCGTCAGGATGCCGGCGAGGATGATCAGGGTGCTGGAGGCGAAGAACGAGGCGTTGCGCTCAAGGTTGCCGATCACGCTGGCATCGGCAATACGGTTGTCACGCAACAACATGCGGCGCATCCAGTCTTCACGGTACAGGTGCAACACACTGGCAAGGCACGCGGTGTCCCGCCCCTTCCAGAGGGCATAGCGTGTGTAGCCGCCCCAGCACAGCACAAACCAGCAGGCCGCCAGGAGGTTGTTCAAATTGCTTGAAATGAAAGTCATGCCGGGTTCCCGAAATGCCAGGTGCCAAAAGGATAGGGACCGCATTTCGACGCTGGCAAGCGGCAAAAGGCACAGGGCGACAGCGAAAAACACGCGCACTCACCCTACAGCCAAACAAAAGCCCCGCATCCTTGCGGATACGGGGCTTGGGTGTTTGATACCGAGGCGACAGGTTCAGGCTTTTGGCCCATGCCGCCAGCGGGCTTCAACACATCACGCCAGGGCCTCGCGAGGCTTGCCCAGCATGCGGTCGCACACCACAGCACCCACCAGGGTGACGACCGAAGGTACCAGCCAGGCAAGGCCTTGATCACTGAGTGGCAGGTTGGCGATGAAGTCGGGCAACACATGGGCCGCGCTGCTGCCCTTGATGGCATCAACCATGCCGAACAGCAGCGATACCAGCATTACCGGGGCCAGGATACGCGTCGGCGAGTTCCACAGGTCCTTCACGAAGCTCAAGCCCACCACCACGATGCACGGCGGGTAGATGGCCGTGAGCACAGGGATGGAGAACATGATCAGCTTGGTCAGCCCCAGGTTCGACACCAGCAGCGAGAAACCAGCCAGAATCACCACCAGCGCACGGTACGACAACGGCAGCATCTGGCTGAAGTATTCGGCACACGCGCACGTCAGGCCGACGGCTGTCACCAGGCACGCCAGGGCGATCAGCACGGCGAGGAAGCCGCTGCCCAGCGAGCCGAAGGTATGCTGAACGTATGCATGCAGCACCGCCGCACCGTTGCTGGCACCCGCGGCAATTTCATGGCTGCCGGCGCCCAGGCGGAACAGGCTGATGTACACCAGGGCCAGGCCGACACCGGCAATCAGGCCGGCGATGATGGCGTAGCGGGTGATCAGCTTAGGCGACTCGACGCCGCGTGAGCGGATGGCGTTGACGATGACGATGCCGAACACCAGGGCACCCAGGGTATCCATGGTCAGGTAACCATCAGAGAACCCCTTGGAGAACGCGGCGGCGGCGTAGGCCGGCTGCGCTTCACCGATGGTACCGGCCGGCAGCGCGAACGCGGCGATGCCCAGTACCGCCAGGGCAATGATCTTCAGTGGCGCAAGGAAACGCCCCACGGTATCAAGCAGCTTGCCCGGGTACATGGACACGGCCAGTACCACGGCGAAATACACCAGGCTGTAGATGAACAGGACCAGCGGGCTTTCACCGGTCAACGGCGCAACGCCCACTTCGAACGACACGGTCGCCGTACGCGGCGTGGCGAACAACGGGCCGACCGACAGGTAGCAAACAGCGGCCAGCAGGCCGCCGAAGAACTTGCCGATCGGGCTGCTCAGGGCATCCATACCGCCGCCGACCTTGGCCAGGGCGACCACGGTGATGACCGGCAGGCCCACCGCCGTCACCAGGAAGCCCAGGGCGGCCATCCAGACGTGCGGGCCCGATTGCAGGCCGACGATAGGCGGGAAGATGATGTTGCCGGCGCCTACGAAAAGCGCAAACGTCATAAAGCCAAGCGCCAGGATATCCTGGCCTTTGAGAACTTTCATTTAAGGTAGTACCACACTGCTGGAATCGGGGTTCGAGAGGGGACTTTCCAATGGGTGAGGAAAATGCTGCCCGGCGTGATAGGCCAGACCCGTTAAGCGTGTCGTTCCCTTTTGGGGCACGGGCACAGAATAGGCGCGTAGATTAACCGTTTTGCCGCGCAAACGCACTGGAACAGTGCTGCTTGTCCGATGTGCGTACGTGTTTGTCGTCTGTGCGTCCGGGGACAGGGGGAATTATCCTCAGATTGAAATATTCGTCTGTAAGGTAATTCCTATGGGGACGATTGGGAGGTTTATGCTGGCCTGCCAGTGATTAAGCCCGCACACCCCAAAACGACAAAGGCCACCCGAAGGTGGCCTCTGTGCGCGTGGGGGGTGTTGCAGTATTACTTCTTGGCTTCCCAGCCAGTCAGCTCGGCCAGGGCCTTGCCGATGTCAGCCAGGGAACGCACGGTTTTCACGCCTGCGTCCTGCAGGGCTGCGAATTTCTCGTCCGCAGTACCCTTGCCGCCAGAAATGATGGCGCCAGCGTGGCCCATGCGCTTGCCTGCCGGCGCAGTCACGCCAGCGATGTAGGAAACGACAGGCTTGGTGACATTGGCCTTGATGTAGGCCGCAGCTTCTTCTTCAGCCGAACCGCCGATCTCACCGATCATGACGATCGCTTCGGTCTTCGGGTCTTCCTGGAACAGCTTCAGGATGTCGATGAAGTTGGAGCCCGGGATCGGGTCGCCACCAATACCCACGCAGGTCGACTGGCCGAAGCCGGCGTCGGTGGTCTGCTTGACCGCTTCATACGTCAGGGTGCCGGAACGCGAAACGATACCGACCTTGCCTGGCAGGTGGATGTGGCCTGGCATGATGCCGATCTTGCACTCGCCCGGGGTGATGACACCTGGGCAGTTAGGGCCGATCAGGGTCACGCCCAGCTCGTCGCACTTGACCTTGGCATCGAGCATGTCGAGGGTTGGAATACCCTCGGTGATGCAAACGATCAGCTTGATGCCACCGAAGGCTGCTTCCAGGATCGAGTCCTTGCAGAACGGTGCTGGCACGTAAATGACCGAAGCGTCAGCGCCGGTCGCTTCCACGGCTTCCTTCACGGTGTTGAACACCGGCAGGCCCAGGTGGGTGGTGCCACCCTTGCCCGGGGTAACGCCGCCGACCATCTTGGTGCCGTAGGCAATGGCTTGTTCGGAGTGGAAAGTACCCTGCGAGCCGGTGAAGCCCTGGCAGATGACTTTGGTGTCTTTATTGATCAGGACGCTCATTACTTGCCCTCCGCAGCTTTGACAACTTGTTGAGCAGCGTCGGTCAGGCTGGTTGCAGCAATGATGTTCAAACCGCTTTCTGCCAATACTTTAGCGCCCAGTTCGGCGTTGTTGCCTTCAAGGCGAACCACAACCGGAACCTTGACGCCGACTTCCTTCACTGCACCGATGATGCCTTCGGCAATCATGTCGCAGCGAACGATGCCGCCGAAGATGTTGACCAGAACGGCCGCGACATTGCTGTCGGACAGAATGATCTTGAACGCTTCGGTAACGCGCTCTTTGGTAGCACCGCCGCCTACGTCGAGGAAGTTGGCTGGCTTGCCGCCGTGCAGGTTGACGATGTCCATGGTACCCATGGCCAGGCCAGCACCGTTGACCATGCAGCCGATGTTGCCTTCAAGGGCAACGTAGTTCAGTTCGAACTTGGCAGCGTGGGCTTCACGGGCGTCGTCCTGGGACGGGTCGTGGAAGGTCTTCAGCTTCGGCTGACGGTACATGGCGTTGGCGTCGATGTTGATCTTGGCATCGAGGCAGTGCAGGTCGCCGTCGGCCTTGATCACCAGCGGGTTCACTTCCAGCAGGGCCAGGTCATGGTCCTTGAACAGCTTGGCCAGGCCTACGAAGATCTTGGCGAACTGTTGAACTTGCTTGCCTTCCAGGCCCAGCTGGAACGCCAGCTCACGGCCCTGGAACGGCTGAGCGCCGACCAGCGGGTCGATGGTGGCCTTGAGGATTTTCTCAGGCGTGTCGTGGGCGACTTTTTCGATGTCCACGCCACCTTCGGTGGAGGCCATGAACACGATACGGCGGCTCGAGCGATCGACTACAGCGCCCAGGTACAGCTCTTTGGCGATGTCAGTGCAGGATTCGACCAGAATCTTGGAGACGGGTTGACCGTTGGCATCGGTCTGGTAGGTAACCAGATTCTTGCCCAACCACTGTGCAGCGAACGCCTTGGCGTCTTCCTTGCTGCGAACCAGCTTGACGCCGCCCGCCTTGCCGCGACCACCTGCGTGAACCTGGGCTTTTACAACCCACTCGTTCCCGCCGATCTTGTCGCAGGCTTCTGCCGCTGCTTCAGGGGTGTCGACTGCGAAACCCTTGGAAACTGGCAGGCCGTACTCAGCGAACAGCTGCTTACCCTGATACTCGTGAAGATTCATGCTTTTTACCGTCTTCGTTAGGTACTGCGCTTCGGCGCTGCGCCATCACTGGCGCCGCACCACCTGTGACCGTTGACCCCGGGTTATCCCATGTGATCCGGTCCGGCGGACTTTCCGCGGTGAGTCATGCACGCAAGACTCACGACGGGCAGCCCGCCGTGGTTTCTTATGATTAACGCTTCTTACGGTTGGCTACGTGAATGGCACCGCCATTCACGGCCAGCGCTGCTTCATGCAGCGCTTCGGACAGGGTCGGATGGCTGAAGACCATCATGCCCAGGTCCTCGGCACTGGTGCCGAATTCCATTGCGATAGCGCCCTGCTGCACCAGTTCGGCAGCCGACGGGCCAATCACGTGAACACCCAGTACGCGGTCGGTCTTGGCATCGGCGATGACCTTGACGAAACCACCGGTGTCGTTGGCAGCCATCGCACGGCCGCTGGCCGCGAACGGGAAGGTGCCCACGTTAACCTCAACGCCTTCGGCCTTCAAGGCCTGCTCGGTCTTGCCGACCCAGGCGATTTCCGGGTGGGTGTAGATCACCGAAGGGATCAGGTCGTAGTTCATCTGGGCTTTGTGGCCCTTGATGCGCTCAACCACCATGATGCCTTCTTCGGAAGCCTTGTGCGCCAGCATCAGGCCACGCACCACGTCGCCGATGGCGAAGACGCCCGGCACGCTGGTGGCGCAGTAGTCGTCGACATAGATGTAGCCACGCTCATCGATGTTCACGCCGCTGTCGGAGGCCAGCAGGTCGGTGGTCACCGGGCGACGGCCGACCGCAACGATCAGCTTGTCGAAGGTGATCTTCTGCTCGCCTTCGGCATTGGTGTAGGTCACCTCGACTTCGTCGCCGTTCACTTTGGAACCGGTAACGCGGGCACCCAGCTTGATGTCCAGGCCTTGCTTGGTCAGGGTCTTCTGGGCTTCCTTGGACACAGCCGTGTCGGCAGCCATCAGGAAGGTGTCCAGAGCCTCCAGCACGGTGACTTCAGCACCCAGGCGGGCCCATACCGAACCCAGCTCCAGGCCGATCACACCGGCACCGATAACGCCCAGGCGCTTCGGTACGGCCTGGAATTCCAGGGCGCCGGTGGAGTCGACGATGACGTTCTGGTCAACCGGGGCTGGCGGAATGTCGATCGGGCGAGAGCCGGAGGCCAGGATCACGTTATCGGCTTCGACGATTTCAGTGGTGCCGTCGGCCTTGGTCACTTCGACCTTTTTGCCAGCCAGCAGCTTGCCGTGGCCCTGGATGGAGGTGACGCCGTTGGCCTTGAACAGGGTGGCGACGCCACCGGTCAGGTTCTTCACGATGCCAGCCTTGCGGCCAACCATCGCAGCCACGTCCATCTTCACTTCGCCAGTGGAGATACCGTGTACGTTGAAGCTCTCTTTGGCTTCCTTGTATTTCCAGGAGCTGTCCAGCAGCGCCTTGGAAGGAATGCACCCTACGTTCAGGCAGGTGCCGCCCAGGGCCAGCTTGCCCTCGGCATCGGTGTACTTCTCGATACAGGCAGTCTTCAGACCAAGCTGGGCGGCCTTGATCGCAGCCACGTAGCCGCCAGGACCTGCACCAATCACTACCACGTCGAATTTCTGGGTCATAAAAGATTCCTTGTTAGCTTCAAGCGGCACGCTGCAAGCCGCAAGACAGGCAGGCTTCGACTTGAAGCTTGCCGCTTGCAGCTTACAGCTGCGCGATTAGATGTCCAGCAGCAGGCGGGACGGATCTTCCAGCAGGTTCTTGATGGTCACCAGGAAGGTTACGGCTTCCTTGCCATCGATCAGGCGGTGGTCGTAGGACAGCGCCAGGTACATCATCGGGCGGATCACCACTTGGCCATTGATGGCCATCGGGCGCTGGATGATGTTGTGCATGCCCAGGATCGCAGCCTGCGGCGGGTTGACGATCGGGGTCGACATCATCGAGCCGAAGGTACCACCGTTGGTGATGGTGAAGGTGCCGCCGGTCATCTCTTCGATGGACAGCTTGCCGTCACGGGCCTTCTTGCCGAAGGTGGCGATGCCGTTTTCGATCTCTGCCAGGCTCATCGACTCGGCGTTGCGCAGTACCGGAACCACCAGGCCACGGTCGCTGGAAACCGCCACACCGACGTCGGCGTAACCGTGGTAGACGATATCGTTGCCGTCGATCGAGGCGTTCACGGCCGGGAAGCGTTTCAGCGCTTCGGTGGCCGCCTTGACGAAGAACGACATGAAGCCCAGGCGCACGCCGTTGTGGGTCTTCTCGAACAGGTCCTTGTACTTCGAACGCAGGGCCATGACTTCAGTCATGTCGACTTCGTTGAAGGTGGTCAGCATCGCCATGTTGGACTGGGCTTCGACCAGACGCTCGGCAATCTTGGCGCGCAGGCGGGTCATCGGCACGCGCTTCTCGGTGCGGTCGCCAGCAGCGGTCACCACCGGTGCCGGGGCGGCAGCTGGCTTGGCAGCAGGGGCTGCGGCCGGCGCGGCCTTCTTGTTGGCGACGGCAGCAACGACGTCTTCCTTGGTGACACGGCCGCCTTTGCCGGTACCGGCTACAGTGGCCAGGTCGATGCCGTTTTCTTCGGCCAGCTTGCGCGCAGCAGGGGCAGCAACCGGGTCGTCTTCACCGGCATCGGCAGCAACGGCGGCCGGTGCGGCGGCGGCCGGGGCAGCAGCAGGCGCTGCGGCAGCCGCGCCGCCTTCAACGATCGAACCCAGCACCTCGTCGGACAGGACGGTATCGCCCTCACCCTTGACGATGGCACCCAGCACGCCGTCGGCGGTGGCCAGCACTTCGAGCACGACCTTGTCGGTCTCGATGTCGACGATCAGTTCGTCACGCTTGACGGCCTCGCCCGGCTGCTTGTGCCAGGTGGCAACGGTGCCGTCGGCAACCGATTCCGGGAAGGTTGGGGCTTTGATCTCGATAGCCATTATCAGTGTTTCCTTAAATTCGGTTTCAAGTGCGCGAAGGCGTTAAACAGTGAAGGCGTCTTGCAGCAGTTTTTCCTGCTGCTCGGCGTGCTTCGAAGCGTAACCACAGGCAGGTGCGGCAGAGGCATCGCGACCCGCGTACTCCAGGGCCAGTGCCTTGTTATGGCGGCCGAGGATGCGACGCATATGGTGCTGGCTGCTGTACCAGGCGCCCTGGTTCATCGGTTCTTCCTGGCACCACACCGCATGCTTGAGGTTGGTGTAAGGCGCCAGGATCTCGACCAGGTCGTCTTCAGGGAACGGATACAGCTGCTCGATGCGCACGATCGCGATGTCTTCGCGGCCTTCGGCGCGGCGCTTTTCCAGCAGGTCGTAGTAGACCTTGCCGCTGCACAGCACCAGGCGCTCCACCTTCGCAGGCTCGAGGGTGTCGATTTCCGGGATGACGGTCTGGAACGAACCATCGGCCAGGTCTTCGAGAGTCGAGACGGCCAGCTTGTGGCGCAGCAACGACTTGGGCGTCAGCACGATCAGCGGCTTGCGCAGCGGACGGATGACCTGACGACGCAGCAGGTGGTAGATCTGGGCCGGCGTGGTCGGTACGCAGACCTGGATGTTCTGCTCGGCGCACAGTTGCAGGTAACGCTCCAGGCGCGCCGAGGAGTGCTCAGGCCCCTGCCCTTCGTAGCCATGCGGCAGCAGCATGGTCAGACCGCACAGGCGGCCCCACTTGTGCTCGCCACTGGTGATGAACTGGTCGATCACCACTTGGGCACCGTTGGCGAAGTCGCCGAACTGGGCTTCCCAGATCACCAGCGCGTTCGGCGTGGTGGTGGAGTAGCCGTATTCGAACGCCAGTACCGCTTCCTCGGACAGGAACGAATCGTACAGTTCGAAACGTGGCTGGCCCGGGTACAGGTTCATCAGCGGGATGTAGGTGCCCGCATCCTTCTGGTTGTGCAGCACCGCATGCCGGTGCGAGAAGGTGCCGCGGCCGATGTCCTGGCCGGTCATGCGGATGGGGTGGCCTTCGAACTGCAGGGTGGCGTAGGCCATGGTCTCTGCATAACCCCAGTTGATCGGCAAGCCACCGGCCTGCATCTTCTGGCGGTCTTCGTAGATCTTGGCGACCTGGCGCTGCACCACGAAGCCTTCAGGCAGCTCCAGCAACTTGGCCGACAGCTCCTGCAGGGTCTTGAGGTCGAAGCGGGTGTCGTGGCGTGCGGTCCAGGCATGGCCCAGGTAGGGGCGCCAGTCGACGAACAGCTCGCGGTTCGGCTCCTTGACCAGGCTCTTGACTACGTGCAGGCCGTTGTCCAGCGCACTGCGGTAGTCGTCGATCTTGGCCTGGGCGCGATCGGCATCGATACGTCCGGCCTGGATCAGCGCTTCGGCATACAGCTCACGGGTGGTGCGCTGCTTGCTGATCTGCTGGTACATCAGCGGCTGGGTGCCGTTCGGCTCGTCAGCCTCGTTGTGGCCGCGGCGACGGTAGCAGACCAGGTCGATGACCACGTCACGCTTGAACTGCATGCGGTAGTCGACCGCCAGCTGGGTCACGAACAGCACGGCTTCCGGGTCGTCGCCGTTGACGTGCAGGATTGGCGCCTGAATCATCTTGGCCACGTCGGTGGCGTACTCGGTAGAGCGCGCATCCAGCGGGTTGCTGATGGTGAAACCCACCTGGTTGTTGATCACGATGTGCACGGTGCCGCCGGTCTTGAAACCGCGGGTCTGCGACATCTGGAAGGTTTCCATCACCACGCCCTGGCCTGCAAATGCAGCGTCGCCGTGGATGGAGATCGGCAGCACCTTGTCACCCACGCTGTCGTTGCGACGGTCCTGACGGGCACGCACCGAGCCTTCGACAACCGGCGAGACGATTTCCAGGTGGGACGGGTTGAACGCCATGGCCAGGTGCACTTCGCCACCCGGGGTCATCACGTTCGAGGAGAAGCCCTGGTGATACTTCACGTCACCGGAGCCCAGCTCGTTCATCTTCTTGCCTTCGAACTCGTCGAACAGCTCGCGCGGGTTCTTGCCGAAGGTGTTGACCAGCACGTTCAGGCGGCCACGGTGGGCCATGCCGATGACCACTTCCTTGGTGCCGTAGGAACCGGAGCGCTGGATCATCTCGTCCAGCATCGGAATCAGGCTTTCGCCGCCTTCCAGGCCGAAACGCTTGGTGCCTGGGTACTTGGTGCCCAGGTATTTTTCCAGGCCCTCGCCAGCGGTCACACGCTCGAGCAGGTGGGACTGGATATCAGCGGAAAACTCGGGCCGGCCACGCACGCTTTCCAGACGCTGCTGGAACCAGCTGCGCTGCTCGGAATCGACGATGTGGGTGAACTCGGCGCCAATGGTGCGACAATATGTCTTCTGGAGCGCGTCGAGGATGTCGCGTAGGCTCGCCTCCTCTTTGCCGATGAACAGGTCGCCGGCACGGAAGGTCGTATCAAGATCGGCATTGGTCAAGCCGTAGTGATTGATCGACAGGTCTACAGGCGCTGGACGCTGCCACAACCCCAAGGGGTCAAGCTTGGCAGCCTGATGGCCGCGCATCCGATAGGCCTGGATCAGTCGCAGCACTTCAACCTGCTTCTTCTCGTGTTCACTGCTCACGCTCCCGGCAGACACCGGCTGGGCGCGGCGCTGGTTCTTCGCCAGCAATACGAAATGGTCGCGGATCGTCGAGTGCGAGACATCGGTAGCGGTGCTGCCGTCGGCGGGCAACTTCTGGAAGTAGGTGCGCCACTCTTCTGGCACAGCGTTAGGGTCGTGCAGGTAGAGTTCGTAGAGCTCTTCCACATATGCAGCGTTACCACCTGAAAGGTGGGCGCTTTCCCACATGCGCTGCATCACGCTTTCTTGCATGCTTGGTCACCCTCGGTTAGGGGACTGATCGGCGAGAGCCATAGCAAACCTGGAAAAGTCCGAAAACAGCGACTGAACCACGCCACCTGGATCCTGCTGATTTTCCGGGTACCAGCCCGGAAAGCCCCTGCTGGTCTCATCTTCATAGGTAATGAACAAGGGCTTTGTGAGCCCCGGTTCGGGTTTTACCTCAGTGCGGGCTCAGCGCCCGCACCTCGGCATACTGCAGGTACAACGTGTATATCAGGTGCCGCTTTGCAGCAGCATGTTACGTACGTGACCGATTGCCTTGGTAGGGTTCAGACCCTTCGGGCAAACGTTTACGCAGTTCATGATCCCGCGGCAGCGGAATACGCTGAACGGGTCATCCAGGGACGCCAGGCGCTCCTGGGTCTTGGTATCACGGCTGTCGGCCAGGAAGCGGTACGCCTGCAACAGCGCAGCTGGGCCCAGGAACTTGTCCGGGTTCCACCAGAACGACGGGCAGGACGTGGAGCAGCAGGCGCACAGGATGCACTCGTACAGGCCGTCGAGCTTCTCGCGCTGTTCTGGCGACTGCAGGCGCTCGATGGCCGGGGCCGGCGTGTCGTTCTGCAGGAACGGCTTCACCTTCTCGTACTGCTTGTAGAAGATGCTCATGTCGACGACCAGGTCACGAATGACCGGCAGGCCCGGCAGCGGGCGCAGCACCAGCTTGTTGCCCTTGACCACGCCCGACAGCGGGGTGATGCAGGCCAGGCCGTTCTTGCCGTTCATGTTCATGCCGTCGGAACCGCACACGCCTTCACGGCAGGAGCGACGGTACGAGAAGCCCTCGTCCTTTTCCTTGATCAGCGCCAGCACGTCCAGAACCATGAGGTCCTTGCCGCCGGTGTCGACGTCGAACGACTCCATCTTGGGGGCCGTGTCGGTGTCGGGGTTGTAACGATAAACTTCGACTTTCAACATAGCAGCCACCCTTAGTAAGTCCGGATTTTTGGTTCGAAGGCCGGTACGGTCTTCGGCGCAAAGTTGACGCCACGCTTGGCAACGCGCTTCACACCCGGGTAGTACAGGGTGTGGCACAGCCAGTTTTCGTCGTCACGGTCTTCGAAGTCTTCACGGGCGTGAGCGCCGCGGGACTCTTTACGGGCTTCGGCCGCGATGGCAGTAGCTTCGGCAACTTCCAGCAGGTTCTGCAGCTCCAGCGCTTCGATACGCGCGGTGTTGAAGGCCTGGGACTTGTCGTTGATCTTGACGTTGGCGATCCGCTCGCGCAGGCCGGCCAGCTGCTCGATACCCTTGAGCATGTATTCGCCAGTACGGAACACACCGAAGTAGTTCTGCATGCAGCTCTGCAGCTCGCGCTTGAGGCTGGCAACGTCTTCGCCAGTGGAGCGCTCGTTGAGCTTGTTCAGGCGGCTCAGGGCAACATCGATATCGGTGTCGCTGGCGTCGAGGTGCTCGATGCCGTCGCTCAGCGCCTTCTCCAGGTGCAGGCCGGCCGCACGGCCGAACACCACCAGGTCGAGCAGCGAGTTGCCGCCCAGGCGGTTGGCACCGTGAACCGATACGCACGCCACTTCACCTACGGCGAACAGGCCAGGAATGATGTGATCCTTGCCTTCGTCGTCCATGGTGATGGCCTGGCCATGAATGTTGGTGGCAACGCCGCCCATCATGTAGTGGCAGGTTGGAACGACCGGAACCGGCGCGACCACAGGGTCGACGTGGGCGAAGGTCTTGGACAGCTCGCAGATGCCTGGCAGGCGGCTGTGCAGCACTTCCTCGCCCAGGTGGTCCAGCTTCAGCAGCACGTGGTCCTTGTTCGGGCCCACGCCGTTGCCGGCGATGATCTCTTTGACCATGGAACGGGCAACCACGTCACGGCCGGCCAGGTCTTTGGCGTTCGGCGCGTAACGTTCCATGAAGCGTTCGCCGTGGGCGTTGATCAGGTAGCCACCCTCACCGCGGCAACCCTCGGTGACCAGTACACCGGCGCCGGCGATGCCGGTTGGGTGGAACTGCCACATCTCGATGTCCTGCACCGGTACACCGGCACGCAGGGCCATGCCGATACCGTCGCCGGTATTGATCAGGGCGTTGGTGGTAGAGGCGTAGATGCGGCCTGCACCGCCCGTGGCCAGTACGGTGGCCTTGGACTTGATGTACAGGGTTTCGCCGGTTTCGATGCAGATCGCGATCACACCAACGAAGGCGCCTTCCTGGTTTTTTACCAGGTCGACGGCGTAGTACTCGTTGAGGAAAGTGGTGCCGGCTTTCAGGTTGCCCTGGTACAGGGTGTGCAGCAGCGCGTGACCGGTACGGTCGGAAGCGGCACAGGTACGGGCGGCCTGGCCACCTTTACCGAAGTCCTTGGACTGGCCACCGAACGGACGCTGGTAGATACGGCCGGTTTCGGTCCGCGAGAACGGCAGGCCCATGTGGTCCAGCTCGAAGACCGCGGCCGGGCCTTCCTGACACATGTATTCGATAGCGTCCTGGTCACCGATGTAGTCGGAACCCTTGACGGTATCGTACATGTGCCAGCGCCAGTCGTCGTTCGGGTCGGCCGAAGCGATGGCGCAGGTGATGCCGCCCTGGGCGGATACGGTGTGCGAACGGGTCGGGAACACCTTGGTGACCACGGCAGTCTTGTGACCGCCCTGTGCCAGTTGCAGCGCTGCGCGCATGCCGGCGCCGCCGCCACCGATGATGATGGCGTCGAAGGAAATGGTTGGAATGCTAGCCATGGATCAGATACCCCAGAGAATCTGCACACCCCAGACGAAGTAAGCGAACATCGCAACGCCGCATACCGCCTGGAACAGGAAACGAATCGCAGTTGCCGACTTGCCGAACGACATAGGCGTCAGGTAGTCGGTGGCAATGGTCCACATGCCGACCCAGGCGTGAGCGCCGAGGGCAACGAGGGCCAGCAGACTGAAGATCCGCATCGCGTTGTTGGAGAACAGACCATGCCACTGGGCGTAGTCGATACCGGGGTGAGCGACCACGTAGCCGATCAGGAAGATGAAGTAAGCCGCGAGAACGACCGCAGAAACGCGCTGCGCCATCCAGTCGTAGAGGCCCGAACGCGACAGGTTCGTGACGTTGGTTACCATACCCAAACTCCCACCAGTACGATCACCACCACGGAGATGACAATCACGATTTTCGAGCCCAGTTTGCCGCCTTCCAGCGTCTCACCGATGCCCATGTCCATGATCAGGTGGCGCACACCGGCCACCAGGTGATACAGCAGGGCGGACAGCAGGGCCCAGGTCACGAACTTGGCCAGCGGGCTGGTCAGACACGCCTTCACCTCGCCGAAGCCTTCCTCGGAACCCAGCGACTTGCCCAGTGCATACAGCATGATGGCAAGGCCGAGGAACAGGATGACGCCGGAGATACGGTGCAGAATGGACGTGTACGCAGTGACGGGGAGCTTGATGGTCCTTAGGTCTAGGTTTACAGGTCGTTGGCTTTTCACGGCTTTTTTCACACTGAAGAGCCCCTAGCGAATCAGGGCAAAGTTGTTGGTAAGTGTACTGGTCAGGTACCCACCACCCAGGGAACGGCGACCCCCAGCAGTTCGGGCTTGCAAGCCCCTGGCGGTCGGGTGCCGAGTATAGACAGTTAGGCTGCTCATGACAACGTGACGGGGTAGCCCGAATAGCGCATTGCCTTTGCCGCGCAAAAGGCGTAAATGGGCCGAAAATTCCCGAAAAATCAGGCTCCAGCCCTTGATTCAACAAGCCTTTAGGCAAATTGACATCTGAATTTATCCCTCTATAGTGGTGCGGGCCCTGCGTGGGGGGTCTGTCTGATGATTTCAAGCATTAATAGGAGGCCACATGGCTGACAAAAAAGCGCAGTTGGTCATCGAGGGCGCAGCCCCCGTCGAGCTGCCCATTTTAACCGGCACCGTTGGTCCTGATGTAATCGACGTCCGCGGGTTGGGGGCCACAGGTCACTTCACCTTCGACCCTGGTTTCATGGCGACCGCATCGTGCGAGTCGAAGATCACCTACATTGATGGCGACAAGGGCGTACTGCTGCACCGCGGCTACCCCATCGAGCAACTCGCCGAACAGTCCGACTACCTCGAAACCTGCTACCTGCTGCTCAATGGCGAACTGCCAAACGCCGAGCAGAAGGCCAAGTTCGTCAGCAACGTCAAGAACCACACCATGGTTCACGAACAGCTGAAAACCTTCTTCAACGGCTTCCGTCGCGACGCTCACCCGATGGCGGTGATGTGCGGCGTGGTCGGTGCCCTGTCGGCCTTCTACCACGACTCCCTGGACATCAATAACCCGCAACACCGCGAAATCTCTGCGGTGCGCCTGGTCGCCAAGATGCCGACCCTGGCCGCGATGGTTTACAAGTACTCCATGGGCCAGCCGATGATGTACCCGCGCAACGACTTGTCGTACGCGGAAAACTTCCTGCACATGATGTTCAACACCCCGTGCGAGATCAAACCGATCAGCCCGGTGCTGGCCAAGGCGATGGACCGGATCTTCATCCTCCACGCCGACCACGAACAAAACGCTTCCACCTCCACCGTGCGCCTGGCGGGCTCTTCGGGTGCCAACCCGTTCGCCTGTATCGCGGCCGGCATCGCCGCGCTGTGGGGCCCTGCCCACGGCGGCGCCAACGAAGCCGTGCTGACCATGCTCGATGAAATTGGCGATGTCTCGAACATCGACACCTTCATTGCCAAGGCCAAGGACAAGAACGACCCGTTCAAGCTGATGGGCTTCGGTCACCGCGTTTACAAGAACCGCGACCCGCGCGCCACCGTGATGAAGCAGACCTGCGACGAAGTGCTGCGCGAGCTGGGCATCAAGAATGACCCGCAGCTGGAACTGGCCATGCGCCTGGAAGAGATCGCACTCACCGATCCATACTTCATCGAGCGCTCGCTGTACCCGAACGTCGACTTCTACTCGGGCATCATCCTGAAGGCGATCGGCATTCCGACCAGCATGTTCACCGTGATCTTCGCCCTGGCGCGCACCGTAGGCTGGATCTCGCACTGGAAAGAGATGCTCTCCAGCCCGTACAAGATCGGCCGCCCACGCCAGCTGTACACCGGCGAACCGAAACGCGACATCGTTGCACTGCAGGACCGCAAGTAAGCCCTACGGGCTGAAGCCAAAAGGGCTGCCCACGGGCAGCCCTTTTTATTACACCGCCCCAACCTGGTGCCCGAAATACATGCACCCGGCCGGATTTGACTGTCAGTTTTTCTCAGCGCGTTCGCGCAGGGCCTTCAGGGTATTGAACGGTGCATCCACCACGAACTTGTTGGCCAACCACGACGGCACGCTGCCCCCTGGCTCGGTGTGCACCTGGTACGTCACCTCGGTGCTGTTGCCTTGAGGCACCAGCTTCCAGAAGCCCTCGACCTGGGCCACCCGCACGAAGCCTTTTTCTTCCGGCACATAGGTCGGCTCCTCCTTGAGGTTGCGCAACAGGCTGCCATCGGCCTGTTTGACCGTGGTCACCTGCAGCACCGAATCCCGTGGCGTCACCGGCCAGGGCGTATTGAACTGGGTGTAGGTCCAGGTCTTGTCACCCTCGTGCTTGAGCACCTTTTGCGCCTTGCATTCATGAATCCATGCGCAGGCCCCCGCCACGTCTTCCTGCAGCGCCTGCACCTTGGCCAGAGGCGCCTTGATGACGGTGACACCCCGGTAGGCCTTGTACTTGGAGCCAGGCACTTCACTCAGGGACACCTTGATCCCGTCCTCATCCTTGGCCACCTGCCAATTCTCGGCCCAGGCAACAGGCGACAGCAGGGCACTGACACCACACAGCAATGCAATACGCTTCAACGATCTCATCATGTTTATCCTTGTTGTCGAGGATCCAGCCTGTCACGCCGCCGTCATGCGCTCCCACCAGCCGAGAATTCTGATGGCCTCTTCACTGTCCCGGCCACACACCTCAGGGTCAGCCTTGAAACCGCCGCACACCGATGGCCGCTCAGGCTTGCCGAACAAGTCGCAGAGGTTTGCAGCCGTCAGGTGCAGGCAACGCTGGCCAGCGGGCTTGCCGTCAGGCATGCGCGGCATGGCGGAGGTGATGGAGGGCGCGATGCAGCAGGCACCGCAGCCCTCACGACAGGTCATGGCTTGCAACACAATCAGAACTCCATGGCACACAACGGGGCGATCACCCCTGAATACTAGCGGCTCAAACGCACGTTTGAAATTGCTGGCTTGATGAAATCTGCAGTGACCGGGCAGTCAGCAGGGCTTACTGGCGGTACTGGAAGTCGATGGCCGCACCTTCCACATCCCGACGGCTGTCGTTGCGCAGCTGCAACTGCATCTCGTTGCTGATCAAGCGGCCATTGAGCTGGAACGGACTGTCGGCTTCGGGCTTTTCAGCGAACATGGGCGGTAGCAAAGGCTTGCGCTTCTTGATCGGCGACGGGTTGGTGCCCACGTTGGGCGTCAGGTTCTCCACCATCTCGGTAGGCAGGCTCAGGTCGAGGTTGGCCTTGGGCAGCGGCTTGGCCACGGCCTTGGCCTGCCTGGCCTTCTTACTGGCGGGCTTGCGCACAGCCTGTTTTTTCACCGCCTTGGACGGCGCCTGGGCCTTGCCAGCCTGCGTCTGGGCAGCCGGCTGGGCAGCCAGCACCACGCCAGCAGGCCAGCACAACGGCGCAAGGCAGAAAACCAGGAAAAAACGGCGCAATGCAATCATGGCAAATGGACAGACCGACATGGTAAATGCGTATGCTCCCTGTTCCGCAGCCGCCTGACAAGCCTTACAAAAGTGTGGTTGCCGGCTCCCTGCACAATTGTTGTGCCAGCAGGCCCAGTGTGATGACTGCCCGCTCGGCTTCCTTGTTCCATGGGATGCCGCAGTTTAGCCGAATGCAGTGATTGAACTGCTCGGTATTACTGAAGATGAGCCCCGGTGCAATGCTGATCCCCTGCTCCAGCGCGCGTACGTGCAAGTCCTGGGTGTTTACCCGCCCAGGCAGGCTTACCCACAAAATGAAGCCACCGGTGGGCCGCGTCATCTGGGTGCCTTCAGGGAAATGCTGCTGCACCGCCAGCTGATAGGCACTGAGGTTCTTGCGGTACTCCTGACGAATGAACCGCAGGTGCCGGTCGTAACCACCGTTCTCCAGGTAGGCGGCCACAGCCATCTGCGTGACGCTGCAGGCCGAGTGCGTGGTAAAGGTCTGCAGCCGCTGGATTTCGTCCTGGTAACGCCCGGCAATCATCCAGCCAACGCGCACGCCGGGGGACAAGGTCTTGGAGAAGCTGGAGCAGTAGATCACCCGGTCAAGCCGATCATAGGCTTTGAGCGCCTTGGCCTTGCCCTGATCGAACATCAGCTCGCCATAGATATCGTCTTCGATGATCTGGATATCGAAATCCGACGCCAGGCGCAGCAACTGCTTTTGTCGCTCCTCCGGTACGGTGCCACCCAGTGGGTTACTCAGCCGCGCAGTGAGCACCAGCGCCTTGATCGACCACTGGTTCGCGGCAAGCTGCAAGGCCTCCAGGCTGATGCCGGTAGACGGATCACTGGGTATTTCGATCACTTTCAGGCCCAGCAGGTCAGCCAGTTGCAGCAAACCGTAGTACGTGGGCGATTCGGCGGCAATCAGGTCACCTGGCCGCGTCAGCACACGCAGGGACATTTGCAGGGCGTCTACACAACCGTGCGTAACGATGACCTCACGCGGGTCGACCAGCACGCCCGCATCGCGCATGCGAATGGCAATTTGCCGGCGCAACGGCTCGAAACCTGGGCTGAACATGTAGCTGAACGCACGCGGGCTGTGGAAGCGGGTGACCTTGGCAATCTGCTGGTGCAAAGCCCGCACCGGCAGGTAATCGACATGGGGCACGGCAGCACCGAACGGGAACACGCCATCACGACGTGCCTCGGCCAGCACCTGCTGGATGATACTGGCGCGGGTGACCAACCCTGGGCGCTCCACCCGGGCAATGTCCGGGGTCTGGGCAGTCAGGGCCGGGGTCTGGTGCACATAGTAGCCAGACTGCGGCCGCGCACGGATCAAGCCCTGGTCTTCGAGGTTGGCGTAGGCCTGCAGCACCGTGGCATGGCTGACATTCAACTGGGCGCTCATCTTGCGCACCGAAGGCACACGCTCGCCCGGCTGGTACACACCACGGCGGATGTCTTCGGCCAGTTGCTGGGCGATACGCTGGTACAGCAGCAGGTTGGTCATGGCAACACGCTCATTGTTCTTGTACGGCTGACGGTAGAGGATACCGTAACAGTTGCAAAGTGTACGGGGACAGAATGCAACTTAATCGACAATACAGCTTGTTGGCGCTGGCGGCCTAGGTTGAGATTGGATGAGGGCTGCCACCCTTCGCCATGACCGGGAGGGCTGCACTGCAGCCCCTTACCAACGAAATCAGCGCGCAGGCGCCAGCTTGCCCTTGTCGTCAGAAAACACGATCTCCACACGGCGGTTCTGCGCCCTGCCCCGCTCCGACGCGTTCACCTCTACGGGGTACTGGTCGCCGTAGCCTTCAACCAGCAGGCGCTTTTCATCAATACCAAGGTCGGCCAGCATATCTGCCACGGCCTGGGCGCGGTCGCGGGAGAGCTTGAGGTTTTCTTCGGGCGTACCCGTGCTGTCGGTGTAGCCCTCGATGCGCACGACTCGACGCGGGTTGAGCTGGAGGAACTGCACCAGCTTGAGCACCGTGCGGCTGGCGGAATTGCGCAGGTCGGCACTGCCCGTGTCGAACAGCACATCGCCCAGCGTCAACACCAAGCCACGGTCACCCTGCTCCGAGGCCAGTGCGGCGATCTGCGACTCCACCCATTGGCCCTGCTGCTGCACACTGGCCAACTTGGCCTCGCGCAATGCCAACTGCAGACGCTGGCGCTCCAGGTCAAGCTTCGCCAGGCGCTCCTGGTTCAACGCCAGTTTGGTGTGCTCGCGGGCGATCTGGCTGTAGCGCTGGCTCAGGTAAGCGTAATGGCGCACGTCCGAGCCACTGCCGATGTACGTAGACAAGCGCTCGGCGCGGGCCAGCGACTCACCCGCACGGATCACATCACGCGGGGCGCTGCGCAGCACATCAGAATCGTCCTTGACCTGCTGGAACGCCACGGTCGCCTCGTCCAGCGCAGAAGCACTGCGCTGGCTGGCGCACCCGCTAAGCCCTGCCGCCAGCATCAGCAGCGCCAACGTGGCCAATGGCTTGCGAGCGATCATGGCTGCACCTCCAGCTGTTTGCGCAAGCGCTTCACCCGGGTCTGCAACAACTGCAGCTGTTCATCGCTCTTGACGTTGAGCACCTGTGCTTCGGCCAGCCTGGCATCCAGCTCGGCTTGCTCGGCGCGCATTCGCGCGTCACGGAAGTCCTGGGTGAGCATGTTGGTGCGGGCTCGGCCCAGCTTGTCTTCAGCCAGCTTCAGGGGTTCGACCTGGTCAGTAGCGCCCACGGCCTTGGCCTGTTCCAGCGCCTTTTCGGAAAGGCGCATCTGTTCTTCAGGGGCCGGATCATTGGCGCAGCCAGCCAGGCCCAACACGGCCATGGCAAGGATGAATGCTTGGGTTCTCACGCGATCTTCCTAGTGTTTGGGGGCGTCCGCAGGCACCTGCAATTGCGCTTTCCAGCGCTCGAGGTTGGCCTGCAGCACAGCGTCGGACTTACCGGAGATCGGCAATTCTGTCAGTTTTTTCGCCAATTGCCCACGTAACCAGCTGTCATTGCAGGCAGAATTGTGCGAAAGCGCCAGGTACAGGCCAGGCCTGTCCACCGGTAGGCCCCGTGCAATCAGGTGGTTGCTCATGCCGAGCCCCTGGGCCATGGCCATGCCGGAGTAACGACCGGCCAGCACATAGTCGACCTGGCCAAGTACCAGCTTCTGGAAAGCCTGAGTGAGGTTCTGAGCGGGCACCAGCCGCAACTGGGCCTTGGCGAATGCACTGAAAGCAGGTGTGAGGCGGGCCCGCTCCGACAAACTGCCCTGGTACTTGGCCAGGTCAGCGGGGCCGTCGAAGGTGAGCTCGGCGTCATGGCGCGTCCACACCAGGTATTCGTTGAGCTGCAGTGGCGGGTGAATGTAGTCCAGCGCCGTCAGTTGCTCCACTTGCATGGGCGCGTCAAGCAGCAGGTCCATGCGCCCGCTGCGCACCTCTTCCAAGGCCTGATCGCGACGGCCCGCACTCAGCACTTCCACCTTCACCCCCAGCTCACCGGCCACCTGGCGCAGCAGGTCGACGTTGGCGCCGATCAGGTGCCGGGGGTCTTTCGGGTCCTGCCACGAATAAGGCGGCGCATCAGGGCTGCCGGTCGCCACCAGGCGCTCGCACTTGCCAGCCGCCATGGCCAGCGGCGTTATCAGTGCCGCCATGCAGGCCAGCCACCTGCCCTTCCACCGCCGTATCATCCGTTACTCCTCAACCCATAAAAAAACCCGGCCCCTCAACGGGGCCGGGTTCTTTATAAGTGAAGCCAGCGGATCAGACCAGCTTTTCCAGCTCCGGCACGGCTTCGAACAGGTCCGCGACCAGGCCGTAATCGGCCACCTGGAAGATGGGCGCCTCTTCGTCCTTGTTGATCGCAACGATCACCTTGGAGTCCTTCATACCGGCCAAGTGCTGGATAGCACCCGAAATACCGACGGCGATGTACAGCTGCGGCGCGACGATCTTGCCGGTCTGGCCGACCTGCATGTCGTTAGGCACAAACCCCGCATCGACCGCGGCGCGCGAGGCACCCACGGCAGCGCCCAGCTTGTCGGCAAGGCTGTACAGGTGGCTGAAGTTGTCACCGTTACCCATGCCACGGCCGCCAGAGACGACGATCTTGGCTGCAGTCAGCTCAGGGCGGTCGGACTTGGCCAGTTCTTCACCGACGAAGGTGGAGATACCAGCGTTGTGCGCAGCGCCAACAGCTTCAACAGCAGCGGAGCCACCTTCGGCAGCCACGGCGTCAAAGCCGGTGGTACGCACGGTGATGACCTTGATTGCGGCACTCGACTGCACGGTGGCAATGGCGTTACCGGCGTAGATCGGGCGCTTGAAGGTGTCGGCGGATTCGACCGAGATGATCTCGGAGATCTGGTCGACGTCCAGCAGCGCGGCAACGCGTGGCAGGATGTTCTTGCCGTTGGTGGTGGCAGGTGCCAGCACGTGGCTGTAGCCCTTGGCCAGGTCGACGATCAGCGGCGCGACGTTTTCCGGCAGGACGTGGGCGTAGGCTGCGTTATCAGCAACCAGAACCTTGGCAACGCCAGCGATCTTGGCAGCGGACTCGGCAACGCCGCCGACGTTCTGGCCTGCGACCAGCACATGCACATCACCACCAATCTTGGCGGCTGCAGCGACAGTGTTCAGGGTGGACGGGGCTACGGCACCGTTTTCGTATTCAGCGACAACCAGGATAGTCATTTAGATTACCTTCGCTTCGTTCTTCAGCTTCTCGACCAGTTCGGCCACCGATTTGACCTTGATGCCGGCGCTGCGGGCAGCCGGGGCTTCAACCTTCAGGGTCTTGTTGGTGGAGGCGAGGGAAACGCCCAGGGCGTCGGGCGTGACGGTTTCCAGCGGCTTTTTCTTGGCCTTCATGATGTTGGGCAGCGACGCATAGCGCGGCTCGTTCAGGCGCAGGTCGGTGGTGACGATGGCTGGCAGGTTCAGCGATACGGTCTGCAGGCCGCCATCGATTTCACGGGTGACGTTCAGCTTGTCGCCCGCCACTTCCACTTTGGAAGCGAAGGTGCCCTGGGCGTAGCCGGTGAGCGCCGCCAGCATCTGGCCAGTCTGGTTGTTGTCGCTGTCGATGGCCTGCTTGCCAAGGATAACCAGCTGTGGCTGCTCCTTGTCGACAACGGCCTTGAGCGCCTTGGCCACAGCCAGGGAGTTCAGCTCGTCAGCAGCTTCCACCAGGATGGCGCGGTCGGCACCCAGTGCCAGGGCAGTACGCAGCTGTTCCTGGGCAGTGGTCGGGCCGACGGAGACGACGACGATCTCGGTCGCAACGCCCTTTTCCTTCAGGCGGACGGCTTCTTCCACGGCAATTTCGCAGAAGGGGTTCATGGACATCTTGACGTTGGCGAGGTCGACGCCGGAGTTGTCCGCCTTGACGCGAACCTTGACGTTGTAGTCGACCACTCGTTTGACAGCTACAAGAACCTTCATGGATTCCTCGTTACTCTCCGGTGAATTGATAGTCGCCTGGGGCTGAGCCCGGCGATGCGCGTGGGTACAAGGGCACCTCTAAAAACGTACCTGGGGGCAGCTTCTTCAGCGTGACCAAACAGTCGTATGCGGACCGCTGCGGCAAATACGCGCGGGTCATTTTCTGTCGTGGTGTGTAAACTGCACTACAAACCGCGCCAAAGCCTGAAAACCCTGCTCCACACCTGGTTTTTAGAGGTGTACCTGCGCCCGGCTGCAAGCCTACGGCGAACGTAAAACCGCTCGTATCTTGACCGTAACACCTAATCCGGTCAATACGGCAAACCGGTCACCTTCCAGCCGCTTACCTGTGATTTTACTGGCCTGCGGCAAATTCAAACAAACGTTTGTATTGGACCCGCCAAGTGGTGTAGATATAATGCGCGACCAAGACAAAACGGTGTAGTCCGCCATTTGCCCGGCTACCGCTGCGCGGTTGCCACCACTACAGCAAATGCCCTGTGCACCCATAAGACCAAGCAACACACCCGCCTTGATGAGTAGGAGAGAACCAGTGGAACGCGAATACATGGAATTCGACGTGGTCATCGTCGGCGCTGGCCCGGCAGGCCTGTCCGCCGCCTGCCGCCTGAAGCAGAAGGCCGCCGAAGCCGGTAGCGAAATCAGCGTCTGCGTGGTGGAAAAAGGCTCCGAGGTCGGTGCCCATATTCTCTCCGGTGCCGTGTTCGAACCCCGCGCCCTGAACGAGCTGTTCCCGGACTGGAAAGCCATGGGCGCGCCGCTCAATACCGAAGTCAAGCGCGACGACATCTATGTGCTCAAGGATGCGGGCAGCTCGACCAAGGTGCCAGACCTGTTCGTGCCCAAGACCATGCACAACCATGGCAACTACATCATCTCCCTGGGCAACCTGTGCCGCTGGCTGGCCCAGCAGGCGGAGAACCTGGGTGTGGAGATCTACCCGGGGTTTGCCGCCCAGGAGGCGCTGTTCGACGAAAACGGTGTGGTGCGCGGCATCGTCACCGGCGACCTGGGCGTTGACCGTGAAGGCCAGCCCAAGGACGGCCTGTACACCCCTGGCATGGAACTGCGCGCCAAGTACACGCTGTTCGCCGAGGGCTGCCGCGGCCATATCGGCAAGCAACTGATCAAGCGCTTCGACCTGGACAACGCGTCGGACGTGCAGCATTACGGCATCGGCCTGAAAGAGCTGTGGGAAATCGACCCCGCCAAGCATGAGCAGGGCCTGGTGGTACACACCGCCGGCTGGCCGCTGGATGTGATGGCCAAGGAAAACACCGGTGGCTCGTTCCTCTATCACCTGGAAAACAACCAGGTGGTGGTCGGGCTCATCGTTGACCTGTCCTACGCCAACCCGTACCTGTCGCCGTTCGACGAGTTCCAGCGCCTCAAGCATCACCCGGTCATCAGCCAGTACCTTGAAGGTGGCAAGCGCATCAGCTACGGTGCCCGCGCCCTGGCCAAGGGTGGCCTCAACTCGCTGCCGAAAATGGTGTTCAACGGCGGCGCCTTGATCGGTTGCGACCTGGGCACCATGAACGTGGCCAAGATCAAGGGCAGCCACACCGCGATGAAGTCCGGCATGCTTGCCGCCGAAGCGGTGGCCGATGCCTTGCTGGCCGGCAGCGAGGGTGGCGATCAACTCAATGGTTACGTCAGCGCCTTCAAGGCCAGCTGGCTGTACGAAGAACTGTTCGCCAGCCGCAACTTCGGCCCTGCCATGCACAAGTTCGGCCCCCTGCTGGGCGCTGCCTTCAACTACGTCGACCAGAACTGGTTCGCCGGCAAGCTGCCGTTCACCCTGCGTGATACCAAGCCGGACTACGCCTGCCTGAAGCTTGCAGCCGATTCACAAAAAATCGAGTACCCGAAACCCGATGGCAAGCTGAGCTTCGACAAGCTCAGCTCGGTGTTCCTGTCCAGCACCAACCACGAAGAGGAGCAACCCTGCCACCTGAAGCTGACCGACCCGAGTGTACCGATCGCCAGCAACCTGCCGTTGTACGATGAGCCTGCCCAGCGCTACTGCCCGGCCGGCGTGTACGAGGTGGTCACCCAGGAAGACGGCAGCAAGCGCTTCCAGATCAACGCGCAAAACTGCGTGCACTGCAAAACCTGCGACATCAAGGACCCGGCCCAGAACATCACCTGGGTCACCCCTGAGGGTGCAGGCGGCCCCAACTACCCCAACATGTAACGTTCTTGGGGTGAAAAAAACCGGCTCTTGGGAGCCGGTTTTTTTATGTGCACAGGTGAGCGTTCAGCGCCTGCCTGATCGAGCGCCACACAAGACGGGCTTGGGCTCCGCCGCGAACGCCAGCGGCTCACGCGCCCCAAAATACAACGCCGTCAGCAGCCCCACCGCCCCCATTACAGCGCAGAAGCCCACACACACCCATGGGCTCCATGGCATCAGCGCAATCAAGGCCAGGGGCGTGGTACTGGCCCACAACGCATAGGCCCCGTTGTAGGTAAACGAAATACCCGACACGCGTATCTCGGCCGGGAACAACCCCACCATCACCGACGGCACCACCCCCACAACCCCGCAGCCAAGGCCTGCCAGCCCATAGGCCAGCCAGGTCACGCCCCACTGCCCCACCAGGCTGGCGTACAAAGCGCCGATGCCCAACGGCAGCACCAGGCTGTAGACCATCAAGGCACGCCAGGCCCCCACCCGGTCGACCAGCAGGCCGGCCAGCACGCACCCCACATTGAGGAAGACGATACCCACGCTGCTCAGGGCAAAGGTGTGCCCGGCCGTCATGCCGAACCTTTGCTGCATCACTGTCGGCGTGATCACCACCAGTACCACCACTGCGGACGTCAGCACGCAGGTGAGCAGCGCCGCGGGGATCAACGCCTGCCGGTGCTCGCCCAGTACCCGCCGCAACGGGAAGCTCACCGGCCGCGCCTGGCGCGCCCGCAAGGCTAAGAATACCGGTGTCTCGCTCAGCCAGCGGCGCAGCCACACGCCGACTACGCCAAACACACCGCCCAGCAGAAACGGGTAGCGCCAGGCGTAGGCAAGAATCTCCTCAGCTGTGAACGCCTGTGCCAGCAGCGTTGCAGTCAGCGCCCCCAGCAAGTAGCCGAAGGTCAGCCCCGCCTGCAGGAAGCCCAGGGCATAACCGCGCCGGCCCGCGGGCGCATGTTCGGCAACGAACGTCCACGCACTGGGCACTTCGCCGCCCACCGCCGCCCCTTGCAGAATGCGCAGGGCCAGCAGCAGCAGTGGCGCCGCATAGCCGATATCGGCATAGGTAGGCATCACGCCAATCAGCAGGCACGGCAGGGCCATCATCAGAATGCTCAGGCTGAACACTTTCTTGCGCCCCAGGTGATCAGCAAAATGCGCCATCAGAATGCCGCCCAGCGGCCGCGCCAGGTAACCCGTGACAAAAATGCCGAAGCTTTGCAGCAGGCGCAGCCACTCGGGCATTTCAGGGGGAAAGAACAGCTGGCTGAGGGTCAGGGCGAAGAACACGAAGATGATGAAATCGTAGATTTCCAACGCGCCGCCCAACGCAGCCAGGCCAAGGGTCCGGTGGTCGCCGCGGGTAAACCGGGGTGGGCGAGCGGTATCAAGGGCAGTCATGGCAGGTTTCGCAACAGGATGAAGGGCTGGAGGATAACAAATAGCGGCCTCGTTGCCCTGCCCTTGCCGGCTTCAGCGATGGAACACCGTCTGCGCAAAATTGCCCAGGGGCCTGCCCACCGGCACCGGCACGCCACCCGGCAACCTGAGTGTGCCCACCACCTGCGGCGCGTCGATGATCGACATGAATGACAACAGCGCGTCGTTGTCCGGCACCTGCGGCAGGCTCAGGTTGATGGCCTGGCGTTCGGCCTGGGGCACAGCCGGCACTTTCACCTGGGTGGAGTGGTAGAGCAAGGCGTGCTGGATCTGCGTGCTCACCCGGCAGAACCGCGCCAGGTCCACACCGGCGTGGCTGGCCAGTTCGATGTTGCCCAACAGCAGGTGGAACGGCTGCAAGGCGCACTGCACCAGGCGCTGCAGCTCTTCAAAATGCTCGACTGGGGCAATGCGGTAATAGCCCATGCCGTTGAGCAAGCGTTCCAGTTGCAGGCGCTGGTACGGGTGGGCGTCGGCGATGAGGATGCGCAGGGACTTGTTTGCCATGATCGGGCCTGGGGCAAGGGGGTAATGGTTGCATTCCAGACCTACTGCGCCAATCACGGCTACTGCGAGGGCCATACCTAACAGCGGTCTTCTTTGATAGAAGCCGGGAAAGCTGCATAAATCAAGTGATTGGCTGTTGGAATTTACATTTGCCTCTAACCCGGCGCTCAGCAATCCCACTGGCGCATGCGCACCCGGCAGTGCTTCATGGCGTTGACAATGTGCTTTTCCACCAGGCTGCGCGAGATGCCCAGGCTTTCAGCGATCTGTTGGTGGGACAGCCCTTCGAGCTTGCGCAGCAGGAAGCTGTCGCGGCAGGGCTTGCTCAACTCATCCAGCGCACGCTGCATCAATGCCAGGCGCTGATCGAGCTGCATGCCATGGGTCAGTGCAGGGCTGTGCCAGCGCTCGTCGTTGTCCAGCACGTCCAACGGTTCGGCCTGGCGCACCTGATGCCTCCGATGACGGTCGACTACCAGGTTGAGTGCTGTGCGGTACAGAAACGCGCGTGGGTGCTCAATGCGCTCGGGGTCGGTGCGCTCCAGTACCCGCAGGTATGCGTCGTGGGCAACGTCCTCTGCCGCCTGGCGACTACCAAGACGTGCGCAAAGGAAGCTCACCAATTCACGGTAATAATGTTCCACAACGACACCTGGCGCCGCCCTGCCTGGCCAACGGCAAGGTCGAGGGAAAATGTGATATCAGCGTGCAATCTTACAAATTATAATTATTCTCAGCAACACAGCCTCCCTCCACTTAACCGGGTAAATCCTGCTCCCCCAACTTCGTCTCACTGGGACCTCCCTGCGCGCCGCATTTAGCCGCGTGTAGCCAACATCCCTGGCTGGAAGCCCGCATGACACGCTCATCCAACACTCGCCGCCGCCTCTTCCTCGGTGGCCTGGGCCTGCTTGGCCTGGGCAGCCTGCTGGCCTGGAAGGCCCTGCCCTTCGACAATCAGCCGGTCAACACGGTCGCTGTTACCCGCGCCGACATCGAAAGCAGTGTAACGGCACTCGGCACGCTGCAACCACGCCGCTATGTGGACGTTGGCGCACAGGCCTCCGGGCAGATACGTCGCCTGCATGTAGAAGCGGGCGACCAGGTTCGCCAAGGCCAGTTGCTGGTGGAAATCGACCCTTCCACCCAGCAGGCCAGGCTCGATGCCGGCCGCTATTCGATCGAAAATCTCAAGGCCCAACTGGCCGAACAGCGCGCCCAGTATCGCCTGGCCCAGCAGCAGCTCAAGCGCCAGCGTGACCTGGCCGCCGCCGGCGCCACCCGCGAGCAAGACCTGCAGACCGCCGATGCCCAGCTCAAGGTCACCCAGGCGCGCATCGACATGTACCAGGCGCAGATCCTTCAGGCCCAGGCCAGCCTGCGCAGCGACCAGGCCGAACTGGGCTACACGCGCATCTATGCACCCATGGACGGCACCGTAGTGGCCGTGGATGCCCGTGAAGGCCAGACCCTCAATGCCCAGCAACAGACCCCGCTGATACTGCGAATCGCCAGGCTTTCACCGATGACCGTGTGGGCGCAGGTTTCCGAAGCCGACATTGGCAAGGTCCAGCCCGGCATGATGGCCTACTTCACCACCCTCTCCGGCGGCAAGCGCCGCTGGACCAGCACCGTGCGGCAGATTCTGCCGATCCCACCCAAACCGCTGGAACAGTCAAGTCAGGGCGGCGGCAGCCCAGTCAGCGCCACCGCCGGGACCACGGGTGCCCAAGTGGTCCAGTACACCGTGCTGCTCGATGTGGACAACCCGGATGGCGCCCTGATGGCCGAGATGACCACCCAGGTATTCTTCGTCGCCGGCCAGGCCAGCCAGGTTCTGACCGCACCGCTGGCGGCCCTCGACGACAGCAACGGCGACGGCCTGCGCCTGGCTCAGGTGCTCACCCGCGACGGCAAAGTCGAAGCGCGCAAGGTGCGCACTGGTCTCAGTGACCGCCTGCGGATACAGATTCTGGACGGCGTCAGCGAAGGCGAACGCCTTGTCATCGGCGCGCCTGCCGCCAGCGGAGGTTGAATGCCTGCTCCCCTGATCGAGCTCAACGATATCCGCAAAGTCTATGGCGGCCTCGACACCCCGAGAGTCGACGTGCTGCGCGGCATCAGCCTGACCGTGCACCCCGGCGAATTCCTCGCCATTGTCGGCGCCTCGGGCTCCGGCAAGTCGACCCTGATGAACATCCTTGGCTGCCTGGACCGCCCCTCCTCCGGCAGCTATCGCTTCGCCGGCAAGGACGTGGCCGAACTGGGCAGCGACGAACTGGCCTGGTTACGCCGCGAAGCTTTCGGCTTCGTGTTCCAGGGCTACCACCTGATTCCTTCCGGCTCGGCCCAGGAAAACGTCGAGATGCCAGCCATTTATGCTGGCACCCCCGCCAGCGAACGCCACGCCCGCGCGGCCGCCCTGCTCACTCGCCTGGGCTTGGCCAGCCGCACAGGCAATCGCCCGCACCAGCTGTCCGGCGGCCAGCAACAGCGAGTGTCGATTGCCCGGGCGTTGATGAACGGCGGCCACATCATCCTTGCCGACGAACCCACCGGTGCCCTGGACAGCCACAGCGGCACCGAGGTGATGGCGCTGCTCGACGAACTGGCCAGCCAAGGCCATGTGATCATCCTGATCACCCACGATCGCGAAGTGGCGGCACGTGCGCAGCGGGTTATCGAGATTCGCGATGGCCTGATCATCAGCGACTCTGCAGCCGGGCTGCCCAGCGCCGAAACGCCAAAAGGGCTGCAGGCCGACGCACTGCGCCAGCGCCTGGGCCACGGCGCAACCCTGCGCGGTGCCTGGAAAGGTGAGTTGTTGGAAGCCCTGCAGGCGGCCTGGCGGGTGATGTGGATCAATCGGTTCCGCACCGCCCTGACCCTGCTTGGCATCGTCATTGGCGTCGCTTCGGTGGTGGTCATGTTGGCCGTGGGCGAAGGCAGCAAGCGCCAGGTAATGGCACAGATGGCCGCCTTCGGTTCGAACATCCTTTACCTCAATGGCCGCCATGCCACGCTGCGCGAGCCCGCGGGGATAGTTACCCTCGACGATGTCGCAGCCATTGCGCAACTGCCCCAGGTCACCCGGGTCATGCCGGTAATCGGAAACGACGTGATGGTGCGCCACGGTAACAACAACCAGAAATTCTACGTGGGCGGCAATAACATCGAGTTCCCCCACATTCTCAACTGGCCGGTAGTGCGGGGCAGCTTCTTCAGCGATAGCGACGAACGCACCGGCGCCGCCGTGGCGGTCATTGGCCAGAAGGTACGCGACAAGCTGCTCGAACCCGGCAGCGACCCGATCGGCCAGTACCTGCTGCTCGGCAACGTGCCCTTCCAAATCGTCGGCGTGCTGGCTGAAAAGGGCGCCAGCTCCGGCGACCAGAATAGCGACGAACGTATCGTTGTGCCCTACTCGGCAGCGTCCATTCGCCTGTTCGGCACCCAGGACCCGGAGTACGTGATCATTGCCGCCCGCGACTCGGCCCGGGTGGCCGAGACCGAGGCGGCCATCGACCACCTGATGCGCCAGCGCCACCAGGGCAAGCAAGACTTCGAACTGACCAACGACGCTGCGCTGATCCAGGCCGAGGCGCGCACGCAGAACAGCCTGTCGCTGATGCTCGGTGCCATCGCCGCGATTTCCCTGCTGGTCGGCGGTATCGGCGTGATGAACATCATGCTCATGACCGTGCGCGAACGCACCCGCGAAATCGGCATCCGCATGGCTACCGGCGCCCGCCAGCGCGACATCCTTCGCCAGTTCCTCAGCGAGGCGGTGATGCTGTCGATGGTCGGCGGCCTCACCGGCATCGTCCTGGCCCTTGGCATCGGCGCAGGCCTGATGCTTGGCGGCGTCGCCGTGGCCTTCGCCCTGCCCGCCATTCTTGGCGCCTTTGCCTGCGCCGTGGTGACCGGCATCGTGTTCGGCTTCATGCCTGCCCGCAAGGCGGCCCGTCTCGACCCGGTCAAAGCCCTTACCAGCGAATAATCCATGACATTGCCAAGCCGCATCAGCCTGTTGACCCTCAGCCTGGCCCTCGCCGCCTGCAACACAGCCGCGCCGCCCGCCAGCGGCATCGCCCCACCTGGCACCTGGCAGGGGGAAGCCGGTGATCCCTCGCTCGCTACGCCCCAGGCCCAATGGTGGCAAGCCTTCGCCAGTCGCGAACTGGACCACCTGGTCGAACGCGCCCGCCTCAACAGCCACGACCTTGGCGCCGCCACTGCCAGGGTTCGCCAGGCCCAGGCTCGCGCCGTGATCGCAGGGGCACCGTTGCTGCCGGAACTGGCCCTCGGCTTGACTGGTAGCCGCCAGCATTTGATGCGTGGTGAGGGCAGCGATCAACTTGACGCCAGCAGCAACGAACGCACCAGTACCTCGTTCGGTACCCAGTTGAGCGCGACCTACGAGATCGATTTCTGGGGCGGCCTGCGCGCAGCCCGCGACAGCGCCCGGCTAGGCCTCGACGCCAGCCGCTTCGACCGCCAGACAGTGGAGCTGACCCTGGTCAGCGCCGTGGCCGACAGCTACCTGCAAGGGTTGGCGCTGGACGAGCAACTGCGCATTGCCCACCTGAACCTGCGCAACGCCCGGGATGTGCTGGGGCTCGTCGAAGCACGCCAGCGTTCTGGTTCTGCCACGCGCCTGGAGCTGGCGCAGCAGCGCAGCCTGGTGGCGGCTCAGGAACGGCAGTTGCCGTTGCTGGAGCAACGTCGGCAGGACAACCGCGTGACCTTGGCCACCCTACTTGGCGACCCGGTACAGAACCTGCCTGGCAGCAATGAACGTATCGAAGCCGTGCGCTGGCCTACGATCGGCAGCGGCATGCCCAGCGAGCTGCTGACCCGCCGCCCCGACATCGCCGCAGCCGAAGCAAGACTGGCAGCGGCCAGTGCCAACGTACAGGTGGCCAGGGCCGCCATGCTGCCCAAGTTGACCCTCGGCGCCGAGCTTGGCACAGGGGCGCGCACCTTACCCCACATCTTCGACAGCCCCTACTACACGCTGACCGCGGGCCTGGTCGCGCCGATATTCAACAACGGCCGACTGCGCGCCTCACGCGATCTGGCCAAGGCCGAGCAGGAGGAGTTGCTGGAGGGATATCGTAGTAGCATCCTGGCCGGTTTCGCCGATGTCGAGAAAGCGCTCAATGCCATCCAGGGTGTCGACCGCCAACGGGAGTGGCAGGACGAGGAAGTGCAGCAGGCACGCCTGGCCTTCGACCTGGCACAGCAGCGTTATGGTGCCGGGGCCGAGACGCTGCTAACAGTGCTGGAGACCCAACGCACACTTTATGAAGCCCAGGATCAGCAGGCCCAGTTGCGCCTGGTACGGTTACAGGGGAGCGTGGCGCTGTACAAGGCGCTGGGTGGCGGCTGGCAGGTAGAAAAAGTACAAACGGGGGAATGAGCCCAGGGGCTGCCAGCACCTCGGCATGGTCGAACCGTCAGGCCAGCAACCCCTTCAACGACAGGTGCCGGGCATACCATGGCCGCTTCGGCACTTGGCGCATGAACCCTGCCAGCTTCCCTTCGTCTTCGCTGAAGATGATGCGCAAGGCCAGCTTCATGGTCTCGACATCCATTTCCACCGACTTGCCCGGCCTGACGCCCGGCACCGTGCTGCAACCATGGGTATCCGGCCCCAGCCACGGATCGTCCACTTCCACCCAGCGCCCCGGTGCGAACCAAGGTACACCGTTGACCTGCGAGCGGCTGACTTCGCCTGGGTGGAAACGCTCGTGGGCCGCAAACCAGTCCTCCAGGCGATCATCAATCCAGCCATGAAAACGCCAGAACACCGGATGCACATGCGACGAGAACGGGTCGCCCAGAAAGTCGTTTTCCGCTGCATACCAACGTGGTGCAAAGTCGTCCAGCTCACGGGCGAGCGGCACCGGCGCGCCATTGGAGGGGTCGCGCGGCACCGACGCCCAGCGCATGTGCAGCCAGTCGTGCAGGCCCAGCTCCATCTCCGACCCCAACTGGCCCAGGGTCATTCGCGACAGGTAGCGCGGGTCGCGGTACTGAGACTCCCAGACCGCGAAGTTGCCATGGAACGTCTCGGCCCGCTTGATGCCGTTTACCCACTCGCTGAACGCGTCGTCCCCCGGAGCCAACCAAGTCGGCGGCACCGAACAGCCGTCGAGGTTGTCGAAATAGCGGGCAAATCCCAGGCGGTCGCGCTCGAGCTCCGGCTGCGGCAACGGAAAGCGCTGCCATGACGGCAGCGGCTGCAGGGCACGGGCCGCAGCCAGCATGTGCCGGTGCATGAAGAAGAAGTCCTCGCCCGAACCGTTGCGGTCCTTGAGCTTCCCCCGGGCATCGCGCTCCTGGTCACGGGGGCCGGGCTGCCAGCCCAGCCCGCGCAAGGCATTGCGCTTGTCGTCCGGCAAGCTGTGCCATTTGTCCCGCGAGGCATGCCAGAGCTGGTGGAACAGACGGTGTTCCGGCGAAATCAGCCAAGCCAGCAGGGGCGGCTCCAAGGCGATGGTCTGGCGCGCCTCGGGGACGCGCTGGCGAATAGCGACGAAACGGTTGTCCTGCAGCGGCAGTGCCAGCGGCCGGTCCAGCGCTGCGATGCGCCCACTCAAGGTCTCGCTGCCGGCATTGCCGAACCCGCCCCACACTTCGTCGAACGTGATCGCCATCTCGTAACCCGGGTGGCTACCATCCTCGGGTTTGAGGCGCCAATACAGGCGGTTGGGTTCGGCCTCGATCAAGTCACCTATCAACTGATAACGAGGCGGCTGCGCGCTGCGCAGGCGTTGCGCGCTGTCCAGGCAACCGCGTACGCCACGACCACGCGCGGCAATGTCGATGAACAGTTCCAGCGCCTCGGAGGGCAAACCTGCCAGCCCAGCATCCGCGCCCTCAAGACGCAAGCTCCAGATACCGCGCAAGCGGTTACCCAGGCGCTGACCGGCGGTGTCGGCAAGCTCCACGCTGGCCTCCCCGGGCGTCACCGGAAATTCCTCCCTGGTCAGCTCGCGGTGCCCGTAGTAGGCCGCTGGCAGGGCCGCGCCCGCCAAGGCCACACCGGCCATGAACCCTCGTCGAGAAATCGTCATTACCCTTCCCGTGTCCGCCATGAAGCAGGCGCTATCCCAGCAAGAACGTATGTTGCCCGGCAAAATTTAGCGGCGGCGCGATACCCCACGCCCGCCCCGGTAAATTTCCGCCCATGCTGCTCGTCCCTCCCAGATAGCCCAAGCCCCCGGCATTCGCGGACCTGAATCGAGATGGCAATGACAAGACCTCGCTGGAAGAAAACCTTGTACATCGGCGTGCCGCTGGCCCTGCTGCTCGGCGCCGGCGGCTATCTGGCCTGGAGCCAGTGGCTGAGCCCTGCGCCCCACTTTCCGCGCGAAGTGATCAAGCAAGCCGATGAATTGCAGGAGCGGCTGATTTCCTTCGACAGCCATATCACCCTGCCGATGGACTTCGGCACCTATGGCCAGGAAGCCGACAAGGATGGGGACGGCCAGTTTGACCTGGCGAAGGCCGCCAAGGGCAGGCTGTCGGGCGCGGCACTGACCATCTTCGGCTGGCCGGAAATCTGGAATGGCCCCAACGCACCGCATCGGCCGACCGCAGGCTTTCTCGATGAGGCCCGCAACCAGCAAGAAGTGCGTTACAAGATCATCTCCGGCCTCGTCCGTGATTTCCCCAACCAGGTTGGCATCGCCTACACCCCCGAAGATTTCCGCCGTCTGCACGGGGAAGGGAAGTTCGCCATTTTCATCAGCATGCTCAATGCCTACCCACTGGGGAACGACCTGAACCTGCTGGACAAGTGGGCAGCACGGGGCATGCGCATGTTCGGTTTCAGCTACATCGGCAACAACGACTGGGCCGACTCGTCCCGCCCGCTGCCGTTCTTCAATGACTCCCCCGATGCCCTGGGCGGCCTCTCACCTATCGGCAAGCAAGCCGTACAACGGCTCAACGACTTGGGGGTGATCATCGATGTCTCGCAAATGTCCACCCAGGCCCTGGAGCAGGTCAGTGCCCTGACCCGCGCGCCCATCGTCGCCTCGCACTCGGCGCCGCGGGCCATGGTCGACATTCCACGTAACCTCAGCGACCGCGAACTGCAACTGATCAAGAAAAGTGGCGGCGTGGTGCAGGTCGTCGGGTTCTCCGGCTACTTGCGGCCGCTCACGCAAAAGACCCAGGACAAGCTCAACGCGCTGCGCGCCAAGTTCGAGCTGCCACCGCTGCCCAACCTGGCGATGGCGCTGATGCCAGGCGACCCGATCATCGCTGCCTGGCCCGAGCAACGTTTCGGCAGCTATGCCAGCCAGCTCTACGCCATTCTCGACGAAGAGCCCAAGGCCAGCCTCAAGGACCTGGGCGATGCCATCGACTACACCGTGCGCAAGATTGGCATCGACCACGTCGGCATTGCCTCGGACTTCAACGAAGGTGGCGGCGTGCAGGGTTGGGACGATGTCAGCCAGGTGCGCAACGTCACAGCCGAACTGATCCAGCGTGGCTATTCCGAAGCCGATATCGCCAAGCTCTGGGGCGGTAATTTCCTGCGTGTCTGGGCCCAGGTGGAAAAAGCCGCCAGCCCTTCTCTCTCCTCAACTCGGTAAGCGCAACCATGAGCGACCGCCGCACCTTCCTCAAACACGCCAGCCTGCTTGCCGTCGCCCTGCCCTTGGGCAGCAGCCTTGGCCAGGCCTTGGCCAGCCCCGCCAGCGCGCCGAAGGCAGGTGACCGATGGGCGCAATTGCGCCAGCTGTTCAACCAGGACCCGGCATACCTGCATCTCTCCAATTTCCTGATCACGTCCCACCCCAAGCCGGTGCAGAACGCCATCGACCGCTACCGTGTCAGCCTCGATCGCAACCCAGGCCTGGTAATGGACTGGGACTGCCAGGAACCCTGGCAGCACGAAGCACGTGTGCGCGAATGGGCCGGCAAGTACCTGCAGGCACGCCCCGGCCAGATCGCCCTGACCGGCAGTACCACCGAAGGCCTGGCAGTCATCTATGGCGGGCTGCACGTGCGTCCAGACCAGGAGATCCTGACCACCGAGCACGAGCATTCTGCTGCCGAAGCGATTCTCGACTTCCGCACCCAGCGCCAGGGCACCCAGGTTCGTCGAATCCGCCTGTTCAAGGCCCCGGACAAGGTCAGCACCGACGAGATCGTCGGTAACATCGACCGCAACATCCGCCCCAACACGCGCGTCCTGGGCATGACCTGGGTGCAATCGGGCAGCGGCGTGAAGCTGCCCCTGGCCGACATCGGGGCGGTAGTCGACCGGCATAACCGCGACCGTGCAGAAGCCGACCGCATTCTTTATGTAGTCGACGGTGTACATGGCTTTGGCGTGGAAAATGTGAGCTTCCCGCAGATGAACTGCGACTATTTCATCGCCGGTACGCACAAGTGGATGTTCGGCCCGCGCGGCACCGGTATCGTCTGCGCGCGCAGCGAGCAGCTCAAGAACATCACGCCTCTGATCCCAACCTTCTCACAGGATAACGACTTCGCCACCAGCCTCACCCCTGGCGGCTACCATGCCTTCGAACATCGCTGGGCACTGGACGAGGCCTTCAAACTGCACCTGCAACTGGGCAAGGCCGAAGTCCAAGGGCGTATTCACCAGCTCAACAGCTATCTCAAGCAACGCCTCAGCGAACACGCGCAGGTGGAACTGGTCACGCCACTGTCACCCGAGCACAGCGCTGGCTTCACCTTCTTCCGCGTCAAGGGCCGCGACAGCGACAAAGTCGCCGCTGCCCTGCTTCAGCGCAAAGCGATCGTCGATGCGGTGTACCGCGATGTCGGCCCGGTTGTGCGCACCGCACCGGGCTTGCTCAATGACGAGTCCGAGATTGATCGCTTCATGACCCTGCTCAGCGCCCAGCTGTGACCTCCGATCACCTTGAACGAGAAGCCTCATGAATCCGACCCTGCCTACTTCCCCACATGGCCCGCTGTGCATCTTCGCCCCAATGACTTTACTCGCCCTGCTTTCCGTTGCCGTGCCGGCGCAAGCCGAAACACCCACGCCCGGCACTGTTTTCAAGGACTGTGCAAAGGGTTGCCCCGAGATGGTCGTGCTGCCAACCGGTTCATTCATGATGGGCTCCCCCAACGACGAAGTCGGTCGCCAGGACGATGAGGGCCCTGTGCACCAGGTCACCTTCAGCAAACCCTTCGCCATCAGCCGCTTCCAGATCACCTTTGGCGAATGGGATGCGTTCATCAAGGCCACCGGCTACATGATGCCCAGCGGCGACGACCGCCCTGGCCGCCTGTGCCAGGCCGGCACGTCGACCCAAGGCGGCCGGCCCACCTACGGTGGCAACCACCAGGTCACCAGCAAACACCCGGCCGTCTGCATGAACCTCAAGGAGGTCCAGGCCTACGTCGCCTGGCTGTCGAAAAAAACCGGCAAGCAGTACCGGCTGACCAGTGAATCGATCCGTGAGTATGCCGCCCGCGCTGGCAGCACCGGCCCTTTCCCGTTCCCCTTCGATGAGGGCAAGGAGTACAGCATCGCCAAGCACGCCAACACCTACGGCCCGACCGACGGCTACAGCTACACCGCGCCGGTTGGCAGCTTCCCGGCCAACGCCTTTGGTGTGTATGACATGCACGGCAACGTCTACGAATGGACTGCCGACTGCAAGCACGACAACTATGTCGGTGCGCCGACCGACGGCAGCCCCTGGGTGGAAAAAGACTGCAAGTTCCAGAGCATTCGTGGCAACGACTACGGTGAAGCCCCTGTGTTCTCCCGCTCCGCCAACCGCAACGACCTCTATCCCAACGAGCGTGGCGACTGGATAGGGTTTCGTGTAGTGCGCGACTTGTAACCGACCAACCCGGCCCTGTCGCGGCGACAGGGCCTGCCAGCCCGCTAAATTACCCCCTCCATCAGTCGTTCTACAGGGAGCCTTAGCCACTTCTACAAGCGGACCCCTGCCCCATGACTCAGCCACCTAGAGGCGCGCTCAACGAGCTATTCGCCCTGTTAAAACCCTTTCGGGCCATCGTCATCACATCCATCCTGCTGGGTATGGTCGGCGGCCTTAGCGTTACCCTGCTTCTCGCCACCATCAACAGCACCCTGCATTCGGAAAGCGGCCTCACGCAAAACGTGGTCGCATTGTTCGCCGCCTTGTGCCTGCTGGCCCTGACCAGTTCAATCCTGTCCGACATCGGCACCAACTACGTCGGCCAGCACATCATCGCCACATTGCGAAAACAATTGGGCGAGAAGGTGCTCTCCGCTCCGATCGGCCAGATCGAACGCTACCGCAGTCACCGCCTGATCCCGGTGCTGACCCACGACGTCGACACCATCAGCGACTTTGCCTTTGCCTTCGCACCACTCGCCATTTCGCTTACGGTGACGCTGGGCTGTATGGGCTACCTGGCCATGCTGTCGCTGCCGATGTTCCTGATGATGGCAGTGGCCATTGTGATCGGCACCACGATCCAGTACATCGCCCGGGCACACGGCATTAAAGGCTTCCTTGCCGCCCGCGACGCGGAGGACGAGTTGCAGAAGCACTACAACGCCATCGCCGAGGGTGCCAAGGAATTACGCATCCACCGCCCGCGCCGGCACCGCATGTTCGTTTCAGGCATTCAGAGGACCGCCGACAGCATCTGCGCAACCCAGGTACGCTCGGTGAACATTTTCGTGGTCGCCAAAACCTTCGGCTCGATGCTTTTCTTCGTGGTGATCGGCCTGGCACTGGCCCTTCAAGCCTACTGGCCCACTGGCGATGCCGCGGTAATGAGCGGGTTCGTACTGGTGCTGCTGTACATGAAAGGCCCGCTCGAACACTTGGTTGGCACCCTGCCGATCATCAGCCGTGCGCAGATCGCCTTCCGTCGCATCGCCGAGCTGTCCGAACAGTTCTCGTCACCCGAGCCACACCTGCTGCTCAGCGCGCCAAGCGCCAAGCCCGCCCGCGTTCACAGCCTCGAACTGGACAATGTCAGCTTCAGCTTCCCGCCCGTGCCAGGGGCCGATCCGTTTCGCCTTGGCCCGGTCAACCTTCGTATCGATGAGGGTGAAATCACCTTCATTGTGGGTGAAAACGGCTGCGGCAAGACCACATTAATCAAGCTCCTGCTCGGCCTCTACACGCCGGACCAGGGCGAGATCCGCCTGAACGGCGCGACTGTGGAGGCCAGCAACCGCGATGACTACCGCCAGCTATTCACCACCATATTCGCCGACTACTACCTGTTCGACGATGTGGTCCAAGGCGACCAACGTATCCCGGAGGATGCCAACAAATACCTCGAACGCCTCGAAATCTCGCACAAGGTCAGCGTTCAAGATGGCAGTTTCACCACCACCGACCTTTCCACCGGGCAGCGTAAACGTCTGGCCTTGGTCAATGCCTGGGTGGAAGAGCGCCCTGTGCTGGTGTTCGACGAGTGGGCCGCCGACCAGGACCCCGCGTTCCGCCGGGTGTTCTACACCGAGCTGCTACCCGATCTGAAACGGCTGGGCAAAACCATCATCGTCATCTCGCACGACGACCGCTATTTCGACGTCGCAGACCAGTTGGTTCGCATGGTCCCGGGGCGCGTCGTGAGTGACCGAATCGTCTCAACCCCACAAATGTGAAAAATTCGTCAGAATTTTTTCCGGTTCCAAATGAGAAGCGCGTCACAATAGGAATCAGAACAATTCTTAAATGCAACCACAACATTTGACGGACTGTAGCGCAATGACAAGCAAGATTGACAAAGGCATTGGCAACACTCGCACTTCCTCCTCTAGCCCCTTGACCCTGCGTGCGTTGAGTGCCGCGATCATGCTGGCCTGCGCTAGCCAGGCCCATGCCGAGGCGATAAACCTCGACATCCCGGCCCAGCCCTTGGACACGGCCCTGCGTCAGCTGGGAGCGCAAACCCAGCTCCAGTTCGTCTACAGCCCCGAAATGCTGCGCGGGCTGCGCAGTAGCCCGGTGAAAGGCTCGATGGAGGCCAACGACGCCCTTGGCCAGCTGCTGCGTGGTACGGGCATTCGTTACCGCCTCGAAGGCAACACCGTGATCCTGCCACCACCGTCCGAGCGTGACAGCTCCAGCGTGCAACTGGATGAAACTTCGGTAACCGCCAACACCTTGGGGGCCAGCACGGAAGGCACCGGTTCTTACACCACCGGTACCGCGAGCATCGGTGGCAAGACTCAGAAAACCCTGCGTGAAACGCCGCAGTCGGTTTCGGTCATGACCAAGCAGCGCATCGAAGACCAGAACCTCACCAGCCTGACCCAGGTGCTGGACCAGACCACCGGCATCACGGTAGTGGGCGGCAATGACTCCAAGAACGAGTTCTACTCGCGCGGTTTCGTCATTCGCAGCATCCAGACCGACGGTGGCGCGCCGATGTTTCGCAACGAAACCTTCGACACAGTGCCGGACATGACCGCCTATGACCATGTTGAAGTCCTGCGCGGTGCCGATGGGCTCTTCGGCGGGACCGGCGACCCAGGTGGTAGCATCAACCTGGTACGCAAGCGTGCGCTGCCCTACAACCAGTTGAAAATCAGCCAGTCGGCAGGTAGCTGGGACAATTACCGTACCGAGATCGACTTGACCGGCCCGCTGGCCTTCGACGGGGCCCTTCGCGGCCGTGTGGCGATGTCGTACGAAGACAAGGACTACTTCTACGATCGCGCCGACAGCGAAAAGCACGTCATTTTCGGCACCCTGGAAGCAGACCTGACCCCAGATACCCTGCTCACGGTAGGTGGCTCCTACGAATGGCGTGACATGGACGGTTATTGGGACCGTGGCCTGGTGCGCTACAAGGATGGCACCGCGATCAGCACTTCGCGCAGCAAATCGCTGGCCGCTGGCTGGTCGTCGAACAACTACAAACGCACTGAATACTTTGCCAAGGTCGAACATGCCCTTGACGAGAACTGGAAAGTCAATACCAGCTACACCAAGACCAAGTTCGACTCCACCCAGGATATCGGCGAAGTGGCTTGGGCAGCTGACCCGGAAAACCCGCGTTCTGCCGACGGTTCGGTGTTCGGTCGCCTGATACGTGGCTACACCAACGAGCAAGACCTGTTCGATGCCAACGTTTCCGGTAAATTCCAGGCGTTTGGCCTGACCCATGAGCTGCTCATCGGTGCCGACTATTCGGAAGTGTCCCGCACCTACTCCGATCACAGCGATGCCACCGTGCCATTCGATGTCCTCAACGACAATGCAGGTTCAATCGCCAAACCTGCCAAACCGGATATCTATTACTACAACCCGGATTGGAACCAGCGCAAATCCGGCGCCTATGCCAGCTTCAAGGCGCAACTGGCCGAGCCACTGCACCTGACAGTGGGTGCCCGTTACTCGGACTACCGTGACTACGTCCGGACCGTGGTTCCTCGCTTCAACATGGATACGCCAGTCAAGGAAAGCAACCGCGGCGAGGTCACGCCCTTTGGCGCCTTGGTCCTGGACGTGACAGATCAATGGTCGCTGTACACCAGCTACGCCAAGATCTTCAACCCACAAACTGCCTACAAGTCGATAGATGCACATCCTCTGGATCCCATCGAGGGTGAAACCTACGAATTCGGTACCAAAGGCGAGCTCCTCGGTGGCCGCCTGAATGTCTCCTCGGCGCTGTACTACACCAAGCGCGAAAACGAAGCGGTCAGCGTGGGCGGCGGGTACTACGCCGCGCTCGGGGAAGTGGTGAGCAAGGGTATCGACACCGAGATCTCGGGTGAGCTGGCGCCAGGCTGGCAGGCGATTGTGGGTTACACGTTGAATATCAACAAACAGCGCACAGCGGGCAACCCGAACAACAACGGCAAGCCGATGAGTTCACAGACGCCCAAGCATCTGTTCAAGTTCTTCACCACCTATCAGCTGCCGGGTGAGTTCGATCGCTGGAAAGTCGGCCTCGGTGCGACCATTCAGAGCGATACCTACAAAAGCGGTACCGTACAACGCCGTATGCCTGACGGCAGCTTGAAAGAAGGTGAGACCTACGCCTTCGAGCAAGCGGGTTATGCAGTCTGGAACAGCTTGGTCGAGTACAAGATCGACGACCACTGGACGGCCCAGGTCAATGCCAACAACATCTTCGACAAGACCTACTATCAGACGGTTGACGCAAGCGACGGCGGCAACTGGTACGGTGCACCCCGTAACTACATGCTGACCCTGCGCGGCACTTTCTGATGCACTTTGCGGGGATGGCGGCCACCGCCATGCCCGCTTCTTCCTCGTCACCGGGCCGTGAGGCGGCTCGATGTGCGAACCACCTCAGAACCCGAACCAGACACCTGATAGCCCTTGACCGATCTGCCGGGCGGTACATCGCCGCTAGGCATGAAGAACAAAAAAGGCCGCATGGCGGCCTTCGAACAGCATCCTGCCTCACCTCGCCTGCTTTTCCAGCATTTCCCGAAGCCGATCGGCCAGCGCCTGGTGGATCTCACCAATGCCTGCCACCACCGAACGCAGCCGTAACAAATCGTGGGTGAGCCCTTCGTATTCGACAACCGCAACCTCTACGCCCTGCTCCTGCAGTCGTGCAACATACTCACGGCCTTCATCAAGCAATGGATCGAATCCTGCCAGTACCACCAGCGCTGGCGCCACACCGGCCAGGTTCGGCGTCAGCAATGGCGAAAAGCGCCAATCTTCCCGGTCCTGCGGCGTATTGGCGTACTGCGTGTAGAACCACTCCAGGGTATCGCTTTCCAGCAGGTAACCTTCGGCGAACAACTCCATCGACACACTGCGCCGTGAAGCATCGGTCATCGGGTAGCAAAGCATCTGCACCATCGGCCGGATGGCCACCTCATGGCTGTGATGAACGGCCTGGGCCGCCAGCGTGGTGGCCAGCGATGCCCCCACGCTGTCACCGGCGAAGATCACCCGCTGGCGGTCCAGGCCCAGTCTCGGTGCCTGCTCATGCAGCCAGGCCAAGGCATCGGCACAGTCATGCAGGGCAGTAGGGAACTTGTGCTCCGGTGCCCGGCGATACCCTACCGACACTACAGCGCAGGGCGTTCTGGAGCAGAATTCGCGGCACACACCATCATGCGAATCAATACTGCCCACCACATAACCACCACCGTGGAAGTAGACCATCAACGGCAACGTCCCAGGCGTGTGGCCGCGAGGCAGATAGAGGCGCAACGGCAGTGGCCGGCCATCCCGGCCCTGCGTATCTATGTCCTGCCAGTCGATGTCCTGCGGGGCTGCCCAGGCCAACTGTTGCGTGGTCTGTTCGAACAAGGCCCGCGCCTGCTGCGCAGTCGATTCATGGAACGGTACCGACCCGCCTGCCGCACTGTCGTCAGCCAGGTCGAGAAAAGCTTCCAATTCGGGATGCAATGCCATCTACGGCACTCCTTGAAAAAAAGGGGCGAGCCAAGCTCGCCCGGTAAGTCGTCAACCGGCGATCAGGCCAGTGCTTCATCCATGCAATGGGCCACCAGCGCCTCCAGTTCGCCCTGAAGCTCGGCCATCAGCCACTCGATGGTCTGTGGCCGGTAGCGGCGCTTGCTGAACAGGCAACGCAAGGTCAACTGGCCATCGAACACCTGGCCAACGATTTCCAGCCAGTTGCCCAGTGGCGCCTTGCGGCTGTAGCACTGGCCAGCCCCCTCCTCGGCGGGCACCAGCAAGGCCTCGTCGTCAAAGCTTTGGTCAAACTGGCCCATGTAGTTGAAGGTCACCCGTGCCTGTGGCAGCCGCTGCAGACGCTCGCACACCGAGGGTTCGGCCAGGTGGCGCAATACGCCATAGCCCAGGCCTTTGTTGGGCAACGCCGCCAACTGAGCCTTCACGGCCTGGATGGATTGACCGACGTCGGCATCTACACCGGGCTCCAGGCGAATCGGGTACATGCTGGTGAACCACCCCACGGTCCGCGACAACTCGACCTCGTCGAACAGGTCTTCACGGCCATGGCCCTCGAATTGGATCAACACGCTCGGTTGCGCGCTCCAGCGGCAAAGTACGCGGCTGAGTGCGGCTAGCAGCACATCGTTGATCTGGGTCTGGTAAACCACCGGCACGCGTTTGAGCAATTGCGAAGTGCAGCTCTGCGACAGGGTTACCGGCAGGCCCACCAGGTGCTCCACCAGGTCCTTGCCACGTGGGTTGTCGCATGGCAGGTCGACGCTCGGCTGGTCCAACTGCTGCAACCACCAGTCCAGTTCGCGTTCGACCAGTACCGGCGCATGATCCCGTAGCCGCTCGACCCAGGCCCTGTAACTGCTGCTGCGTAGCGGCAGGTTGACCTCGCGGCCCTCGCAGAGGGCTTGGTAGGCCTGTTGCAGGTCTTGCAGCAGGATGCGCCACGAGACGGTGTCTATCACCAGGTGGTGGACCGCCAGCAGCAAGCGGCTTTCGCCATTGTCCAGCACGAAATGCACCACGCGCATTACCGGCCCTGTTTCCAGGTTCAGGCTGCGCTGCGCCCAGTCGGCGAACTCGGCCACCTTCTGGTCGTCGGCGACCGTGTGGTGCAGCAGGTGGTCTGCCGGGTCCAGTTCACCGACCGCAGCATATTGCTGGTACCAGCGGCCGTTTTCCTTGCGGAACCGCAGACGCAGCGCGTCGTGCTGCTGCAGCAGCAAGCCCAGTGCCTGCTGCAGGCGATCGTGATTCAGTGGCTGACGAGCGCGCAACAAGATGCCCTGGTTATAGTGGTGTTTCTCCTGCATATCCTGTTCGAAGAACCATTCCTGGATCGGCAGCAAGCTGAACAACCCTTCGCTGGCCAACTGGGTCAAATCCTCGCCCTGGCGTTGCGTGCCAGCCGGCTTCTGCTCGAACAGCCCTTTGATGGTCTGGTAGCGCATCAAGTCGCGCAACTTCAGGTCCATGTGCAGCTCGGGGTGGTTACGCACCCGGGAAATCACCTGCAGGCTCAGGATCGAATCGCCGCCCAGTTCGAAGAAATTATCGGTCAGGCCGACCTTGTCCACCTGCAACACCTGCGCCCAGATCTGCGCCATCCAGCGCTCGGCGTCAGTGTCGGGAGCCACATAGGCGTCACTTTCAAACTGCGGTTCGGGCAAGGCCTTGCGGTCGAGCTTGCCATTGGGCGTGAGCGGGAAGCTGACCAGGGTGATCACCTGTACCGGCACCATGTGCTCGGGCAGGCTCTGGCGCAGCCCCGCACGCAGCCGCTCACTGCACTCCTGGCCACCGTCGGTGATCACATAAGCCACCAGTTGCTTGCTCGACGGGCCATCGCGTACTACCACGAGCGCATCGCGTACACCGTCCTGCTGGCGCAGGCTAGCCTCGATCTCGCCCAGTTCAATACGGAAGCCGCGAATCTTCACCTGGTGGTCGATACGACCGACGTAGTCCAGCACACCGCTTTGGCGCAGGCGCACCAGGTCCCCGGAGCGATATACCCGTGCGCCAGGCGCACCATGGGGGTCAGGCACGAAACGTTCGGCGGTCAGCGAAGGCTGGCGGTAGTAACCACGGGCCAGGGCCTGGCCACCGATGTACAACTCGCCTGCAAGACCGCGCGGCAACAGCTCCAGGTCATCGTCCAGAACGTAGAGGCTGCGCGCCCCCACTGCTCGGCCAATCGGCGCATAGGCGGCTTCGCACTGGGCAGAGGCCTTGGTCTTCCACAACACCGGCGTGACCACGGTTTCGGTCGGGCCGTAGCCATTGGTCACATACTGTGGGCGCAAGGTGTTCTTGACCAACTCGAACGTCTGCTCGGGTACCGCATCACCGCCGAAGCAGTAGATACGCACTGGCGCCGGTGCCACGCCACTTTCGCGAACATAGTCGGCCAGTTGCTTCAGGTAGGCCGGCGGGAAGCAAGCTATGGTCACTGCCTGCTCGGCAAGTACCCGATGGGTTTGCTCCGGTGTCCACAGTTCCTCGTCACGGATCACCAGGCGACCGCCGCAGTAGAGCATGGTCAGCCAGCGCTCATGGGCGCCGTCGAAGGCGAACGACATGAAGTGCAGCTCGCAGGCGCTGCTATCCATTTCGTACAGCTCGGCGATGGCCTGGCAATGCCCACTCAGCGGCCCCTGGGGCACCGCTACGCCTTTCGGCCGGCCCGTGGAACCGGAGGTATACACCAGGTAGGCCAAGGTGTCCGGCCCGGCAGCGCTGGCCGGTGCCGACGCAGGACAGGCCGTCAGGTCCAGGCGATCCAGCTCGATAGCGAGTACCCCGTCCGGTACCGGCAAGCGGGCCGTGAGCGTGCTATGGCACACCAGCAACGACATGGCGCAGTCCTGCATCATGTAGGCCAGCCGCTCCGCGGGGTAGGCAATGTCCAACGGCACATAGGCCGAGCCACTCTTGAGCACTGCGAGGAACGCCACGATCGTGTCCACCGAACGCGGCATGGCCACGCCGACCAGTACCTCCGGCCCCGCCCCTCGAGCCATCAAGGCATGGGCCAGGCGGTTGGCGCGTACCTCCAGGTCGCTGTAGCTCAACGACTTGCCCGCACACTCCACGGCAATCGCTTGCGGGCGCTCGATGGCATGGCGCTGGATGAGGGCAGGCAGCAACTGCGGCAAGGCTCCGGTATCGGACTCGCGGCTCCAGGCCAACAGGTCGTGTCGCTCTTCTGGCGCCAGGCGCTGCAAGCTGCCCAATGCCTGCCCCGCGCCAGCCAGCATGGCATCAAGGGTTACCTCCATGCAGTGGCGAATCTGCTCTACCGCAGCTTCGGAGAACGCCTCCAGCATGTACATGTACTCGATGCTCAGGCGCTCGCCGACCATCACTGCCAAGTCCATCGGGAAGTTGGTCACACCGTGGTTGTTCGACTGGCCAAAGCTCAGGCCGGTGTCGGATTCCTCGTTCAGACGTTCGTCGATCGGGTAGTTCTCGAACACGATGATGCTGTCGAACAGCCCCTGGCCACCGTGCCCCGACCAGCGCTGGATATCTGCCAACGGCGCATGGGCGTTGTCGCGAATATCCAGGTTGTAGGCCTGCAACTGCAGCAACCACTCGGCCAGCGGCTGGCTCGGTTCCAGGGTCTGGATCACCGGCAAGGTGTTGATGAACAGGCCCAGCATGTTGTCGGCCCCAGCCAGGCTCTGCGGCCTGCCGGCCACAGTAGCCCCGAAAGTGACTGTGCGTTGCCCGGTGAAGCGCTGCAACACCAGCAGCCAGGCGCCTTGCACCAAGGTGTTGAGGGTAATTCGCTGCTGGCGGCACCAGGCCTGCATCGCTGCGGTCTGCTGCGTATCCCAACAGGAGTACAGGGCGCGGTGACCAGTTTCAGTGGCGTCGTGACGAGGATGCATCGCCTGGCTCAGCGAAGTCGGCTGCTCAAGCTGCGCGAGACGCTGCTCCCAGAACCTACGCAGGGCCTGTTGGTCCTGCTGTGCCAACCAGGCGATGAAATCACGGTAACGCCCAACGTCACCGGCTACCTGGCCATTGGCATAATGCTGCAGCACCTCACCGAAAAGTCGCGACTGGCTCCAGCCGTCCATCAAGATATGGTGGCTCGTCCAGATGAGTTGGTAACGCTGCTCGTCCAGGCGCACGAGCACCAAACGTTGCAGAGGCGCCTGGCTAAGCTCGAAGCCCCGGTCGATCTGCGCCTGCGCCACGGTCTGCAGGCGCTGCTCCTGGTCAGGCTGGCCATGCCAGTTTTGCATCTCCATGGCCAATTCGACCTGGCGATGCACCACCTGGAATGGCTTGGCCAGGTCGCCCTGCCAGTGGAAGCTGCTACGCAGGATGTCGTGGCGCTCGCTGACGAAATGCCAGGCCGCCAGAAGGCGTTGGGGGTCGACACCTTCAATCGGCAGGCTGACCTGGTTGATGTACAGCCCTGCCTCATTGTCGCTCGCCGAGTGGAACAGCATGCCCTCCTGCATCGGCGAAAGCGCGTAGATGTCTTCGACATCGTCTGCCGATACCGCCAGGCAATCCAGATCAGCCTGGGACAGACGCGCCAGCGGGAAGTCGACAGGCGCCAGGGCCGGCATGCCAAGGCAGTGTTCGGTCAGCTCAACCAGGCTACGCTGGTAACGATCAACCAACGTTTCGTCACAGGCCACATTGTAGGCACTGAAATGCAGCACCTCGCCAGCGTCCAACAGATGAATCGTAAGCCCATCGCGTGGCAGCGCCAGTGGTTCGGCAGCGAAGTTGAACGCCACCGTCGGCTGTACCAACGCACTGAGCGCTTCGACAACCGAGCGCTCCTGCGAACGCTGCAGCGCGACGAAGCTTTGACCGGCATCGGCCACCGCGCGCACTTGTTCCTTCACCTGCTGGATCGCAACCCCGGGCTCAGCATCGACCGCCAGGCGCAACGGGAAACTGGCACCGCCGTTGTGCCCATCGCTGCGGAACAAGTCATTGGGCGACGCTGCGTTCACGCTCACCAATACGCTTGGCAGGGTCAGGGCCAACGCCGTCAGCATCAGTTCTTGCGGTGCGCATCGGTAAGCACGCGCAGCCAGTTCCAAGGCCTGTACATCTAGGCTCACCTGCTGTTGCCAGGTGCCGGTGGCGGGCTTGCCATGCCCCAGTGCCGTGACACCGGCCGCACATTGCCGTTGCCAGAACGCCAATTGCTGGTGTTGCGCCTGCCGATCGACATCGCTGCCAATTGGTGCCTGGGCATGCTGCGCTGCAATCGCCGCAGCCAGGTTGCGAACGCTTTGCTGTTCGAACAACTGCTTGGGGGTAACGGCCACACCGGCCTGCGCCGCCAGGCGCACCACCTGGATCGAAACAATCGAGTCGCCGCCGAGCTCGAAGAAGTTGTCGCGCACACCTATGTGCTCCAGGCCCAGCACCTGCTGCCAGATGTCTACCAGGGTCTGCTCGAGGACGCTGGCTGGGGCCTCATAGGCCTTTTGCATCTGAGCCGCATCCGGTACCGGCAACGCCTTGCGATCAAGCTTGCCATTGGGGGTCAGTGGCAGGCCGGGTAATACGACCAGATAAGCCGGCACCATGTATTCCGGCAAATGCACCTTAAGCGCGAGCCGCAGTTGCTCGCGCCAGGCATCCTGCTCCACCGGCACCTCGCTGGGCACCAGATAGGCAGCAAGCTGTGGGCCATTGCCGCCATCCACCGCCACCACGGCCGCTTCGCGCATACCTGGTAACGCCAGCAGGCGAGCCTCGATTTCCCCCAGTTCAACGCGGAAACCGCGGATCTTCACTTGGTGGTCGATACGCCCCGCATACTCCAGCAACTCGCCCGGCTGGTAACGTGCCAGGTCGCCAGTGCGATACATTCGCTCACCGGCACCTGCGTAAGGGTTGGGAACGAAGCGCTCGGCGGTAAGGCCCGGGCGCATCAGATAGCCACGGGTAATGCCGTCACCGGCCAGGTACAGCTCGGCCGCCACACCCTCAGGCACCGCTTGCAACTGAGTATCGAGCAAGTAACTGGCGGTATTGTGCAGTGGCCGGCCAATGTTGGCCGTTCCAGCGGGCTCACGGCGGGTCCAGGTCGAATAGGTAGTATCTTCCGAGGGGCCATACAGGTCATAGACATGCTCGATGCCAGCCTGGCTGTACAGCGCATCGACAACCTGCTGCTTCAGTGGCTCACCCGCCAGGTTGACGATCCGCACGCCAGGCGGAATCTGCCCGGCACGGTGCAGTGCAGCGATTGCCGAGGGCACAGTGTTGATCAGCCGCACCTGGTCGGCCTGAGGCAACTCCGGCAATTGCAGGGCATTGCGCGCCAGGATGATGGAACCGCCACACGCCAGGGTGACGAACAGTTCCCACACCGACAGGTCGAAGCAGATCGAGGTCGAGGCCAGTACACCCTGAAGGTCGTCCTGGCTGTACACTTGGCGCGTCCAGGCGATCAATGCCGCGACATTGCGGTGGCCGATGGCCACACCCTTGGGCAGCCCGGTGGAGCCAGAGGTGTAAATTACATAAGCCAGGTTATCAGCATGAATGGCCACGCGAGGGCATTCACTCGGGTAATGCGCCAGGTTGGACCCTTCGGCTTCCACCAGCACGATGTGCTCGCAAGCCTGGCTGGGCAAGCCCGGTAACAGCGCCGCCTGGGTCAGCAGCACCAGGGCGCGGCTGTCCTGCAGCATGTAGGCAACCCGGTCGCTTGGGTAGTCCGGGTCCAACGGAACATACGCCCCCCCGGCCTTGAGCACTGCCAGCAACGCCACCAGCATATCGCAGGTACGCGTCATGGCCACGCCCACCCTCACCTCCGGACCGACGCCCAGCTCGATCAGCCGATGGCCCAGGCGGTTGGCACGAGCATCTAGCTCGGCATAGCTGACCTGCTCGGTGCCGGCCTGCAACGCAATCTTGTCGGGCGTACTGCGAACCTGCTGGCCAATCTGCTCGTGGATGCACAGCTCTCGTGGGTATGCCAAGGCCTTGGTATTGCAGTCATGCAACAGCCTGCGCTGTTCGTCATCAAGCAACATCTGCAATTCGCCCAGCGGTTTGTCCGCTGCCTGGGGTATTTGCGCCAGTAACTGCTGGAGATGACGCCCGAAGCGGGCCACGATGGCATCGCTGAAATGCTCGCGGGCGTAATTGAAGTGCAGTGCAAGGTTGCTGCCCAGGCCTACCGACAGCGTCAGCGGGTAGTTGGTCTGCTCGCGGGTGCTCAGCGCGCCAAAGCGTAACTCATCGCGCTCCTCTTCCTGCAGGGCTTCTGAAATCGGGTAGTTCTCGAAAACCAGCAAGGTGTCGAACAACGCATCGTTACCGTGCCCGGACCAGCGCTGCACCTCGAACAGCGGGGTGTGCTCGTGCTCGCGCAGGGCCAGGTTCTGAGCCTGCAGTGCCTGCAGCCAGTCACCCAGCCGGCGCTCGGGGCCGACCGGGCTGATGACCGGCAGGGTGTTGATGAACAGGCCAATCTGCTGCTCCACACCCTTGAGGTCTGCCGGTCGCCCGGAAACGGTCGCCCCGAAGCAAAGGGTGGCCTGGCCGGTGTAGCGTTGCAGCAGTAACAGCCAGGCGGCCTGCATCAAGGTGTTGATCGTCACCTTCTGCTCACGGGCGAACTCGCTCAGGCGTGCCGCATCGACATTCAGGTACAAGTCCCCCTGGCCTTGCTCACGGGACACCTGGCCAATGGCGCTAGCCAGCCGGGTGGGCTGTTCGAGGCCGGCCAGTTGCTGCTTCCAAAAGGCCTCGCTGGCCGCGCTGTCCTGGCGCTGCAACCACTCGATATAGTCCCGGTAGGGACCTGCCTGGGCAACCGCCTGGCCGTGGTAGCGCTGCAACACCTCCCCCATCAACTGCGAATTGCTCCAGCCATCCATGAGGATGTGGTGGTGGGTGTACAGCAGGTGATGCCGGTTCTCGCCAACGTGCACGAGTACCAGGCGCAGCAGTGGCGCACGGTCGAGTTCGAAACCTTGCTGCTGTTCGTCCGCCAGTTGTGCCAGCGCCTGCTCCAGGTCCTCGCGCCCCAGCCAGTCGATCACCTGGAACGGTACTGTCAGCTGGCGCTGGACCAGTTGTAACGGCTGTACCAGCTCACCTTCCCACAGGAACGCGGTGCGTAGAATGTCGTGGGCATCCACGGTCGCCTGCCAGGCCTGGCGGAAGCGTTCGACATCCAGGCCTTGCACATCCAGGCGCATCTGGTTGATGTAATGCCCTGTACGGTTTTCGTAAAGGCTGTGGAACAGCATGCCATGCTGCATCGGCGACAGCGGATACAGGTTCTCGATCTGCCCGGCAGGCCAGGGCAATGCGTCCAACCAGGCCTGTGACAGCTCGGCCAGCGGGAAGTCCGAAGGTGTAACACCCTGAGTGCCCGGCTCGCAGCAGTGGGCGATCAACGCCTGGAGTTCGGTGATATAGGCATCGGCCAGCCCCTGCACAGTGGCCTCGTCAAACATCGCCTGGCTGTAGGTCCAGGTAACTCGCAGTTCACCGCCATACACCTGGCTGTTGAGTGTCAACCAGTTGCCCAGCGGAGCCAGCGGGCTTTGTTCACGGCCGGCACTTTCGCCGGCGGGCGTCAGCAGTGCTCCGGCATCGCGATCGAACGTGCCATCGAACTGACCCAGGTAGTTGAATGTGATGCGCGGCGTTGGCAGTGCCTGCAATGCCTGGCGGGTATCTTTGTCGCCCAGGTAGCGAAGCACGCCGAAACCTATGCCCTTGTCCGGTATCGCTCTCAGTTGTTCCTTGATCCGCTTGATTGAGGCGCCAGGCTGCGCGCATGGCGACAAGCGCACCGGGAACAGGCTGGTGAACCAGCCAACGGTCCGTGTCAGGTCGAGGTTATCGAAAAGATCCTCGCGCCCATGGCCTTCCAGTTGCACCAGCACGTCGTCCGACCCGGACCAGCGCCCGATCACCTGGGCCAGCGCCGTCAGCAGCAGGTCATTGATCTGGGTGCGATAGGCCACCGGCACATCCTGCAGCAAGCGGCGGGTATGGGCCTTGTCGAGGCTGCGCCCCACCACGGCCGCGTAGCGGTTCTGCAACGCGCCCTCCGGGCGGTCACACGGCAACGTAGCACTAATCCCTTGCAGTGTACGCTGCCAATAGGCCAGCTCCGGCTGGCGTGCCGGCTCGCTGGCGTAGGTTTGCAGGCGCTCGCCCCAGGCCTTGAAGGCGCTAGTCTTGGGGGAGAGTTCGATGCGTTCGCCTCGCGCCGTTTGCTCATAAGCCTTTTGCAGGTCTTCGAACAGCACCCGCCAGGACACGCCATCGACCACCAGGTGATGGATCACCATCAGTAGGCGCTGGGTGCCATCGTCCAGATCCACCAACACTGCCCTGATCAGCGGACCCTGGGCCAGGTCAAGACTGCGCTGGGTCTGTTCGGCAAGGGCTTCCAGGGCGTCGGCGTCAGTCACACTGGCAGTCTGCAACAGCGGGTGCTGGCCTTGCTCGGCGATAGTGCGGTGGTGCGCCTGCCAGGTGCCGGCCTGCTGGAGGAAGCTCAGGCGCAGGGCATCATGGTGGGCAACCAACGCCTGCAGCACTTGCTCAAGCCTGGCAGGCTCAAGACGTCGTTCGGCCTTGAGCAGGACCGACTGGTTCCAGTGATGACGGTCATGCTCAACGGTCTCGAAGAACACGTGCTGGAATGGCAACAACGGAGCAGCACCCGTCACCGGCCCCTGGTCGATCAGCAGCCCTTTACCGCCCTGACGGGCGACGCTGGCCAAGGCCTGGACACTCTGGTGCTGGAACAACTCCTTGGGCGTGAAGCGAATGCCGAGCTGACGCGCCCGGCTAACCACCTGGATGGAAATGATTGAGTCGCCACCCAGTTCGAAGAAATTGTCGTTCACGCCGACCTGCTCGACTTTCAGCACGTCCTGCCAGACCTGGGCGATCTGCGCTTCCAGTTCGGTACGTGGCGCCACATAGGCACGTTGGGCCGACGTTGCGTCAGGCTTGGGCAGCGCCTTGCGTTCAAGCTTGCCGTTCGGGCTCAGGGGCAGCGACGCCAGCAGCATGAGGTGGTGCGGAACCATGAATTCCGGCAGGTGCACCTTCAACTGCGCCTTCAGGGTTTCGCGCAGGGCCTGCTGGGCCTCGGCACCAGCCTGCACCAGCGCCTTGTCGGTAGGCACCAGGTACGCCACCAGCTGCAGGCTGCCGCCGACGTCCACCGCCAACACCGCCGCTTCACACACTTCGGCCTGCTCCAGCAGGCGCGCCTCGATTTCGCCCAGCTCGATACGCAGCCCGCGGATCTTCACCTGGTGGTCGATGCGACCCATGTACTCGATCACCCCGTCGGCGCGCTGACGCGCCAGGTCGCCGCTACGGTACAGCCGCTGGCCCACCCCGAACGGGCTGGCCACAAAGCGTTCGCCGGTCAACCCCGGGCGGCGGTGGTAACCCCGCGCCAGCCCTTCCCCGCCCA
>NZ_JACVVH010000110.1:0-587 GCF_016647865.1 Pseudomonas sp. S60
TCACGGCACGTCCAGTGGGTCACGTCGATGGCCGCCTCGGTCGGCCCGTACAGGTTGTACAGCCCCGCATTCGGCAGCTTGGCGAACACCTGCTGCTGGGCATCCACCTGCAACGCCTCACCGCTGCACACGATGCGTTTGAGGCTGGTGCAACCGCACACCCCCGGGTCTTGCAGAAACACCTGCAGCATCGACGGCACGAAGTGCAGCGTGCTGACCTGCTCACGCTCGATCAACGCCACCAGCCGCGCCGGGTCGCGGTGATCGCCCGGGGCGGCCACCACCAGGCGGGCACCGACCATCAGCGGCCAGAAGAACTCCCACACCGACACGTCGAAGCTGAACGGGGTTTTCTGCAACACCGTGTCGCTGGCCTCCAGGCCATAGGCCTGCTGCATCCAGCACAAGCGGTTGGTCAGCGCCTTGTGGCGGTTGCCCGCACCCTTGGGTTTGCCGGTGGAGCCCGAGGTGTAGATCACGTAGGCCAGGTTCTCGGGCGCGGGCTGCACGCCGGTCGCCTGGGTCGGGTAGGCCAGGTGGCCCTGCCCGTCCAGGTTCAGCACGCGCACTGCATCCGGTACCGGCAG
>NZ_JACVVH010000111.1:0-571 GCF_016647865.1 Pseudomonas sp. S60
CCTGCTCGATGAACTGGACCGTGAATTGGAGCGGCGGGGCCATCGCTTCGTGCGCTATGCCGATGACGCGAACATCTATGTGCGCAGTCCTCGGGCTGGTGAGCGGGTGATGGAGAGTATTGAGCGTTTCCTGAAGCAGCGGCTGAAATTGACGGTGAACCGTAAGAAGAGCCGAGTCGCAAGGGCCTGGAAATGCGATTACCTGGGCTATGGCATGAGCTGGCACCAGCAGCCGAGGTTGCGGGTGGCAACGATGAGCCTGGATCGCGTACGCGACCGGCTAAGGGAGCTGCTACGTGGTGCGCGGGGCCGCAAGATGGCAGGCGTCATCGAGCAGGTAAACCCTGTGCTGCGAGGTTGGGCGGGCTACTTCAAGCTCAGCCAGAGCAAGCGGCCGCTTGAGGAGTTGGATAGCTGGCTCAGGCATAAACTTCGCTGCGCCATCTGGCGCCAATGGAAGCGACCCTCGACGAGGGCGCGCAACTTGATGCGCCTGGGGCTTAGCGAGGAGCGGGCTTGCAAATCGGCGTTCAATGGTCGTGGCCCATGGTGGAACTCGGGGGCGTCGCAT
>NZ_JACVVH010000112.1:0-566 GCF_016647865.1 Pseudomonas sp. S60
GTGCTCTTCACCCTCTGGGAAGGCGAGCGCCCAGTGCGCTACGTGCATGGTCTGGTCAGCCGTTTCAGCCAGGCTGAAAGTGGCTTCCACCGCACCTACTATGACGCGCTGGTCGAGCCGCAACTGGCCCGTGCCGGCCTGCGCTCGAACTGGCGCATCTTCCAGCAAAAGACCGTGCCGCAAATTCTCGAGCTGATGCTCCAGCGCCAGGGCATCACCCTGTACGAACTGCGCGCCAGTATGGACCATCAAGTCCGCGAATTCTGCGTGCAGGCCGGTGAGACGGACCTGGCGTTCATCGCCCGCCTGGCTGCTGAAGAAGGCTTCGTCTACCGCTTTGCGCACAGTGAAAAGCTGCACAAGCTGATCATCACCGACCGGCTGCAATCATTTGGGCTGATCAGCCATGGCGCCATCAAGACCGAAGATGAAGATGTGGGCTTCTTCGATGCCGACGAGCCTGTAGACCCTGACAGCGTGCTGTACCAAGCCAACAGCGGTGGCGATCAAGCAACGCCCTGCCTTCGCCGCTTGCGCTACAGCGAGCAGGTACGCACTGCCCGCCA
>NZ_JACVVH010000113.1:0-546 GCF_016647865.1 Pseudomonas sp. S60
ACCGTGGTTGTTGATTGGCAGACCATCTTTGTTGGTCAGCGTCACGGTGTAAGTGATCTGGCCGCCTTCGCTGACCGAGTCGCTTGCGGTGAGTTTTGCCACCACTTCGTCGATGGTATCAGTGACTTTTACCGACGCATCGCCACCCAATTGCAGGTTTTCGAAGGTGCGACCGTCGATGTCTACAGCCGAAGTAATGCCAAGTTTGATTTCACCCGAATCTTTGTAAACGTCATCGCCCTGCGCCGCGTGCTCATACGAAGCACTGGTTTGGCCGGCCTTGATGGTGACCTGAGCGTTGTTGCTCAGAGTCACGACCAGGTCGTGGGCCAAGGCAGTGTTGATCTGAACGGTGAACGTCGGTTTGACGTTCTCGACAACCGAAGTTTGATCAGCCGAGATGGTGACTTGCACCAGATCGCCTTGGTTGCCAGTGCCTGGAGTGCCCGAACCTGGCTCGTCGGTAACAGTCGTGCTGACCGGAGTTTTATCCAAGGTCAGTTGTTCGAACTTGCCAACGTCAGCGCCCGCTACCGAAGCAATCGA
>NZ_JACVVH010000114.1:0-501 GCF_016647865.1 Pseudomonas sp. S60
CTGCTGTCTTCACTCACCAGGGTGACGGTGTAGGTGATCTTGCCACCTTCGACCACGGTGGTGTTATCCACAGACAGCACCGCGGTGACCTTACTGATGGTGTCGGTGACGTTGACCGACGCCGGGCCGCCGATGACCAGGTTCTCGAATGTGGCGTTCGGGACCTCGGCTTTGGAGATGCCGACTTCGATTTTGCCCTCATCTTTGAAGACATCATCGCCCTGGGCCGGTGCGGTGTAAGACTTGCTGGTTTCACCCGCCTTGAACACCACCGTGGCGTTGTTGCTCAGGGTGACAGTCAAGTCCTTGTCCAGTGCACGGTTCAAGCTAAGGGTGAAGGTCGGTGCCGTAGCCTCGTTTACAGAGGCCTGGTTGGCGACGATGTTGACCTGTACCAGATCACCCTGGCCAGCAGGCTCGTCTGTCACGGTGGTGGTCACAGTTGCTTTGTTGGCCACCAGGTTCTCGAACTGCTTGTCGCCGGCAACTGCCAGGTCGGTA
>NZ_JACVVH010000115.1:0-403 GCF_016647865.1 Pseudomonas sp. S60
CTGGACTGCCCCACAAAAGTTGGACACCTATCCAATTTTTGAGGTGTTCACATGAGCAAGTACTCTGATCCATTCAAGCTCATCGCGGTCCAGGCCTACCTGGAGGGCGACAAAGGTTTCAGAACGGTAGCTCGGCGCTTCGCTGTAGACGTCAGTCTGCTGCGACGCTGGGTTTCCAGTTTTCAGAAGCATGGTCAGTTCAGCCTTCGCAAAACAGGTCAGCGATACAGCGAGGCCTACAAGCGATCAGTCCTTGAGTACATGCGTGAACACGGTCTTTCGTTACGTCAGACTGCGGCACATTTCGGTCTTGGTCAGTCCTCGCAGATAGGCATTTGGGCGCAGCACCATTACAGTGCTAATCCTGCCCAGCCCGTAGCAAAGAGAAGGCCTGCGCCCATGA
>NZ_JACVVH010000116.1:0-385 GCF_016647865.1 Pseudomonas sp. S60
CACGCCAGCGGTGCTGGCTACGTTGTTCAACGTGAGGTTGACGTCGTTGCCAGCAGCATCGCGCAGGGTCGCGCCGTTGAGCTGGATGCTGTTGCCCAATGCCACGCCGTTGGTGTCCAACTGGCCGTTGGCGACGGTCATGCGGAACACCAGCGCGTTGGTACCGGCACCGGACAGGTAGGTGGCGTAGGCCACCGTGCCGTCGTCCAGGGTCACGGCGATGCGTGGGGTGCCGTTGCGGGTATCCAGTTGCACCGCCTCGCTCAGGCTCACGGTGAAGTCCAGGTTCTGACCGGCCACATAGCTGCCGTTTGCTGGCACCCCCACGCGGGTTACGCTCGGGACATCGCGGTCGATGCTGTAGCTGTCGCCCACCCGCCCGGCC
>NZ_JACVVH010000117.1:0-382 GCF_016647865.1 Pseudomonas sp. S60
CCAGGCTTTCCGCTTCGTCGAAGAGCGGCAACTGTGGCGTCGCCGCATCGCCTGTCTGCTCGGTCTTGCGCTCGAACAGGCGCTGACGCAACAGCGCAACTTCCTCTTCGAGATGAACGATCTTGCCCTTGTCCGATGCGCGCTCGCTGATCATCTGCTCGAGCAATTGCTTGAGCAGATCAGGATCGTCAGGGAGGGTTTCGGGCATGGAAATCATGCCACGGATTATACCGAATCAGGCAACGAAACGAGGGGTCAAAACCTGATGCGGACGGTTACGCCAGAGATCGAAACCGTCGAGTAGCCAGTTCAGTTCCTGGACGGTCAGGACAATGACTTCGTCAGTGACATCGGGCGAGGTTTTGAAACGTTCGGACTCCAA
>NZ_JACVVH010000118.1:0-369 GCF_016647865.1 Pseudomonas sp. S60
CCCAGTAGCCAATCCTGGATGTGGGTACAAACCGGCGGCCCACCTGATCGGTCAGTAATTCTTTTCGACTACGCCACCAGCCGAGCGCAGGAGGTGCCGACGCGCCTGCTGGATGGCTATCGCGGCTATGTCATGACCGACGACTACGCCGGTTACAACGCGCTGGCTGCACAGGACGGCGTGGAGCGATTGGGCTGCTGGGCGCACGCACGCCGCAAGTTCGTCGAAGCGCAGCAAGTGCAGCCCAAGGGTAAAACCGGACGCGCAGACATCGCCCTGAGTTTGATCAAAAAGCTGTATGGCATCGAGCGCGACCTCAAGGACGGCAGCGATGAAGATCGTAAGGCTGCCCGCATGGAGCGCAGCCTG
>NZ_JACVVH010000119.1:0-355 GCF_016647865.1 Pseudomonas sp. S60
TTGAGCCGGGTTGGTCAGCGTCACGGTGTAAGTGATCACGCCACCTTCGGTGACCGACGGGTTCGCCGTCAGGGTCGCGGTAGTAGTGTCGATCGAATCATTGATCGTCGTAACCGCTGGCGTCGGGTTAGGAGTCAGCTGTTCGAAGTTGCCGCCAGTAGCGTTCTGGATCGTCACGCTAACGGTCGAGCCGTTGTTGTAGACGTCATTGGCCGGCGTCTGGAAGTCGATGCTGCCCTGAGTCTTACCCGCGTCAACAGTAATGACCTGGCCGTTGGACAGGGTCACGGTAACCGGCGTCTGGGCCGGGTTGGTCAGCGTCACGGTATAAGTGATCACACCACCTTCAGTGACC